>PLTD01000225.1 GCA_003165335.1 Rhodospirillales bacterium
GACCTGTTTCAATCAATGTCAACTTATGCGCAAACACCTTTGCGCATAAGCTCCTTGCAGGCCGCTATGGAACGTCTCACTGGAAGCGTTTTGTACGAGGCACACCGGGCCAACCCAGTGGCTTGTGACAATCTCTATTAACGGCAGCGCCACACATTGCAGACCGCCAACATACTGGCCGTCCAGGGCCGGCTGCAGCATGGAGGGATGGTGGCAATTAGTATCCCATGCCGAGCTCTTGAGCCTGATTGGCTAATTCGTGCATAGCGGCTTCGCGATCCTTATCCTTAATTTTCTTGAATGCTTTTACATCGTTAAAGCGAATTCGGCGGTGCGTTCCGACTTTACCGAACGGTAAAGTGCCAGCCTCAAGCATCGAAATTAGATAGGGGCGCGATACCCCCAGGTAGTCTGCAGCCTCTTGGGTCGTCAGTTCAGCATGTACGGGTATCAATGTAACCGCATTTCCCTGTGCCATTTCCGTTAGAATGTGCGAGAGCAGGCGCGTTACCGCTTTTGGCAAAACCAACGTTTGGCCATCGTCAAGGTGAACCGTTAATTCGCTTTCTGGCTTAGCCTTCGCAAGAATACGGCTCGAATTGGTCGCAAGCGCCGTGTCCTCCTCGGTTGGAACAACCGTATCTGGATTCTCAAGCAGCGCGTTCATAATCTAATTTCCTTCCTCAAGGCATCGGATAAATCCAACGAACCAGATATAGCGACTCGCGACATAATCGCAACAACCGAAGCAATCGAAATAATCGAAACTTGTTTCCCGTGGCTCGGGAAATTCCCGAGCGGGAATAAGTGCCGCTAGACGGTGTGGTCGTGGCGTTATATTCCCGATCGGGAATAATTTGGGTTGCGGCAATGGCCCTCATATGAGATATTCCCGGTCGGGAATAAAAGGGCCGCCGTCATGAATCTCTTGCCGCTCACAAACCCCGCGACTTTGGGGGATGCCTGCCGTCGCCGGCGCAAGATACTAGGCTTGACGCTTCAGGATGCAGCCGGAGCCGCCGGCGTCAATTACCGTTTCGCGTCCGAGCTGGAGCGAGGCAAGGAAACGTGCGTGTTGGGAAAGTCGCTCAAATACGCCCAAATGCTCGGGCTCGAGCTCTATTACGCGTCTGACGAAGGCGCACCGCCTCAAGCACCGGTGAGCGTGACCAACCGGAGCGAACGGTGACGAAAACCGTCGATCGTCTAGTCCTCTGGTTCGAGGGAAGCGTCGTCGCCGAGCTTGCACGAACTGCGGCGGACTTTACCAGCCTGCGCCTCGCCTATGATCCGGATTGGATCACACGATCCAACGCCTTTCCGATCTCCATGCGGTTTCCTCTACGCGGCCCGGCCTATGAGGGGCCGGAAATCTTCGCTTGGTTCCTCAACTTGCTGCCCGAGGGCGAACCCCTCGTCACGATCGGACACGTGCTCCGCATTTCCGATCTCGATGTCCTCGGCCTCATGGATCGGATGGGAGGCGACTTGCCGGGCGCGCTTGTCTTGCGGCGCCACGATCAGCCCTTCATGCCCGGCAAGCCTCGTGTCCAGATTTGGGACGAGGCGGGCTTGGCGCGCGATATCCGCAGGTTGCCCGAGCGCCCGCTGCTGGTGGGCGAAGAGGGGGTTCAGATGTCACTGGCGGGCCAGCAGGAAAAGTTGGCCGTCGTAAAGCAGGCCGATGGCCGACTCGCCCTGCCGCTCGACGGGTATCCTAGCACGCATATTCTGAAGCCCAGTTCGAAGCGACTGCGGGGAAGCGTCGATAACGAGGCATTCTGCATGCAGCTCGCCGCAACGTGCGGATTGCGGGCCGCCGAGGTCGAGATCGGGCGGGCGCAGGATCAAGCCTATCTCCTGGTACGGCGATACGATCGTGTCGTGACGGGCGAACGGATCAGTCGCTTGCACCAAGAGGATCTGTGCCAGGCGCTCGCGTTGCCGCCTTACCGCAAGTACGAGTGGAACGCTCGGGTCCGAATGCACGGGCCGACTATTGCCGACCTATTCACCGCGGTCAGCATCGGCCCGCGGACTTTGCCGAACCGGCTCGCTCTCCTCGACATGCTGATCTTCAATGTCCTCTGCTGCAACGTCGACGCGCATGCCAAGAATTATTCGCTGCTGCATCAGGCGGCGACACCGACGGTCGCTCCGCTCTACGACGTGATGTGCGCCGCCGT
This sequence comes from Rhodospirillales bacterium, assembly GCA_003165335.1. GTDB lineage: Bacteria > Pseudomonadota > Alphaproteobacteria > BOG-932 > Roseiterribacteraceae > BOG-932. The sequence goes on from PLTD01000225.1 coordinate 2,187, forward strand.
GTATGACGGAGTCACACTGAACCTTTCACAGAAGATCGCCGGCAAGCAGCGTGGCGATCACATTTATGGCCGGCACTGGACGAGATTGGGCAAGGACATCGGCATGTCGGGGCCTCAGGTGCGCCGCCGGGTCAGGACCCTATCGCACAAAGTCCTTGAAGAAATCACCCCTCTTGCCGAGCGCCTCAGGTCCGTCATCGGGCAGGGGGTGATTATCGAAGAGGTGGCCGACGCTATTAAGGCGCGCTGTAGCCGCATACTGGCAAACCTCGACGATGCGGACATCCCTGAAGAGGAACTTCCTTCAATACCGACGTGAAGGTCGCCACATCCGAGCCACTCGGCCTTGAACAGATGGCCAGTACCCGGTTAACTCACCTCGAAAGATGGTGTATCGCGGCGGCTGCGGCGCGACCTGAGATCGTAGGCCTTCAGCCCCTCAATTCTCCCGACCTTTAGCGTGTCGCGGGTTGCACGGTAGCGTCTGGCTCGAAAATGATGCGCAGACGCGTGTGGGTCGCTTTGGCGAACCGCTCGAGGGTCCGCGTTGATGGCTTGCTTCGGCCGCTTTCCAGTCGGACAACCACGGCTTGCGTCGTTCCCATCGCCTGCGCCACATCTTCCTGCGTCATGCCGGCATGAATGCGCGCCTTGATCAGTGCGTCCGCGAGCGCAGTCTCCTGCTTCAGCGCGTCGTAGGCCGCCACGTACTCTGGGTCCTTCCGCCACTTGGCGAATGTCTCCGCGGNNTTGGCGCCTTCGTCTCCGCCGCAGCCGGTTTGTTGGGAGCAGCGCCTAAGAGCGAGGCAATTTCCTCACAAGTCCGGGTTACAGCAAGTTTAAGGGCTTCGTCGATATGGATGTAGCCTTGGGTTACTCCCCTGGCGGAATGACCAAGAAGGGCAGCGATCGTCAATTCGGAAAAACCCAGGTCACCCGCGACGCTCGCAAACGTGTGCCGCAAAGTATGTGGCGTGACGCCCTTGATCCGTGCTGTGGCGCATAGTCGATCCAGGCAGCTCCTCGCGGCGGTGAAGTGGCCGTCACCGGCATCCGACGGAAAAACATACGGGCAGTCTTTGCGTGCTGGGCGGCTTGTCAGTAGCCGAACCACGGACTTGGCCATCGCTCTTTGTGTCGGGAAAATGAATATAGCCACCGTCCTCGTTGAACCAGTCGTGTTTAAGTCCCAAAACTTCCGACCTCCTGAACCCTGTGAGAAGCATCAAGCGAACTGCCGCAAGCGGCGTCTCGAGCTTCTTGTGCTCGCGCATTGGAGCTGGTGCGCCCTAAATCCAGGGGTGGAGGTCTCGCCGTCTGTTCCCTATTCGAAATCCGTCAACCGTCCGTGGACAATATCGCGCATCTGCGCCGCGCGTTTGTCGCCGATTGAGCTGTCGGTCAGCGGCGCGGGCAACACAAGATCCGTTAGTCCGCGCTGCAGCCCTGCTGCCAGTTCGTCCATGGCCGCGTTGGCTGCAGCCGCCGAGATGCCAACAGTGACCGCGAAACGCCGGAAATCCGCCCGCTTCAGGCGTTCATCCTTGCCGCTAAGCTTAAGCGCCATATGATCATGCTTCAAATTCGGGAAGACACGCGTCGTGACCGCATCGTAGAGGGGCGCCATTCGCACGGATGAAAATGTCTGTGAACCTGGGGCCGCGATTTTGAGTACGGCCATATTCTTCAGATGCATGTCGCCGTCCGCGATTAACCACGCGAAGACAGCCCGTTTCAGCAGCAGCAACAAATCCGCATCCGGATCAGTCGACAGCGGCCGTAGGGCGGCGCCAATCCGCTCAAAGGTGCCCGTATATTTCTCAGCTGCGGGTACATCGAGCACCGAAGACATATCCTCAAGCGCCAACCTCAGTTTTTCGTCCTTACTGGTGCGAATATCGAAACGCTCAACCAGTAGCGCTGTCGGCATATCGTCCGGCATGCGAATGAGCGCGATTGACGGTACAGTGAAGCCAGCTGCGCGGCCGAGTTCCATCGACTGCCATTCGACAGCCGGCAACGCCTCGAAGCCTGAAGTGCCTGCAGGTTTCAGGATATGAGTGAAAGGCGTGTCCGTGCTTGGCGTAAGTGTCCCATCTGCATCCAAGAACATCGGCGCCTTAATCTGCACGCCTGACAGACGCGGAGTTTCGCCCCGCGCAAAAATAGCGGCCAGATTTTGCTCGAAACTATGCTCGAGATGCCCGCGGCCTGGACCGGCGTAGGTGCCGGTGAAGATCCCATCTTTCTTATACGCATCAAGAGGTGTCGATAGAATGTCTGCTGGAAGTTTGGCCAGATCCTCCATACGCTCGACGATAGTGATATTCGACATGTAGCGCTTGCCGGTACGCAGTTCCGTTCGCTCGTCCGGATTCTTCAGCACACGGTTCAGCCAGCCTTCCGGCAATAGCGCCTCGATGAAGGGAGGCAGCCGGCCGGGAGTGGTCTGTCGGACGAGCGCCGGTCCTCCAAGATCGGTCGACCGCCACCGCCATTCGAAGCCGTCATGCACCAAGTGGCCGATCGGCACGCCATGCCAGGCTACAATCAGATCGAGCGCCGCCTGATTGGTGACTGGCGCCACGGCCGGTGCGCGACGCAGGAAACGCTCCGCCTGTTCCGCCTCCTTGGACCACTTATTTTCGCGGGCGAGTGCAAAAACAGCGTCCGCGGCACCCTGACTACTGCCGTATTCCTCGATGAGTCGGTCAGCGATACTTTCACGCATCGTGTCGTCGATAGAGGCTGCATGTTCGCTACGCAGCCGGAACGCTTCCAGGAATCGCTGCCGTATCGCCGACACACTGACATGGAACTCCCCCATGTCGTCACCTACGACGGCGCGGGCGACGGAGGGGTGCGGCGGCGCTTCGTTCTGGATGATTTCGAGCGACCGAATTCGGGTTCGCTGTTTGCGGCGGCCGCTTAGGAAAAGCCTTCCGTCGCGTGTCGGCGCCAGTAACATTGCGCTGGCTGCCGAAAGGTATGCATGCGGATACAAGTAATGCGCAATGCGCACGGCATGCCGCAAGACCGTTGCCTCAATATCATCTTCGGCATCAATATAGATGCCGCGCATGAGTTGCACGCCTCTGCCCGTCTCGGTCAGATAATGGGCACGGTCCTTGTCTATGTTTTCGCCGACGAGATAGAGGGGCATTTCCGATCTTTCCGTACCTCAGGTACGCGAAAGTAGCACAATTCAGCCAGAGATTCCAAAAAGTCCGATTTTCTCGTGCTTCAGGCGCGGAAAGATCGGGAAGTTCTCCTGCCGTACGGCAACAAGAAGCTGTAGGCGCGCGGAGCGGTCGCCCGCGGACGACCGAGACACCGACGCCCAAATTCTGGCCCCGGAGTCTGGCTACCAATAGCCGGGCCTTCCTCCAAGCGACATTTGATCGCGCTGGCCTTCGCCTCATCCGCACTTGCGCGTGAGTGTGCATTCAATTCCATTCA
>PLTD01000020.1 GCA_003165335.1 Rhodospirillales bacterium
GCGGCCAGAATACCTCGATGCCGGACTCGTCCGCCGTCATGGGGCCGACTTCGCACAACCTAACCAAATCCCAAATCGCGGCCGTCGCCGCCTATGTCAGCGGTCTGAGGTAGTTCGCCGGTGGACGTGTCGCCGGATTCAAGGAATGCAGAAAGTGCGGAAGCTTATTTCATGAAGCGGATCTGGCTCAAATTGGCGATCCTGACGGTTCTCTTCTTGCCCGCTTCCTCATGGGCGAGCGAGATCAGCCCCCGCAATTGCACCTGGTGCCACGGAACCGGGGCGCAGGGGTATGCGGCTGCACCTCGGCTGGCCGGACAGCGGGCCGCCTACATCGCCGCGCAGCTTCGCGACTATGCCGCGCACATCCGCGACAATCCGTTTTCGAAGCAATACATGTGGGGGGCAGCGGCGAACCTGCGCCCCGACACGGTGCGGGATCTCGCGGGTTATTTTGCATCGTTGCCGCCGAAAGCCGCCCAGGATGGACGTCGGGCGCTGGCAGAAAAAGGACAGGCAATTTACGTCCAGGGAATTCCGGATGCCAATATCGTGGCGTGCCTGGCCTGCCACGGCCCGGGTGGCCAGGGCGTGAGAGAGATTCCGCGTCTCGGGGGAATGTCCTATTTCTATCTGAAGCGGAGACTCGAGGAATGGCGCCAAGGATATCATTCGACCCCATCGCCGATGCCCATGGTCGCCAACTCGCTGGGCACAGACGAAATTGAAGCGCTCGCGTCATACCTGAGCTTTGTCAAGTAAGCCTGCTTCTGTCAATTTGCCCCAGTTGAGGCGAATCGTCAAAAACTTCGTAGCAGACATAGTCTTCGCGTCCTGTACGACGAAGGACTATTCGCGTCGCGCCACTGTCAGCTGATGATGCTGGTAACCGGAGGATGCTCGTCGGCCTCAGGTTGATCATCGCATTTATTCAACGGAAGCGAGTGTATTCTTAGGGAGGCTTACTTTGACCTTGGTCAAATCGAAGCCCTTTAGCCTCGCTAATTATCTGCGATGTCCAAGTTGATGTATCGATGCCCCAGAACCGGCGTGAACGTAGATATCTGGCTTGCCGACGAGGTCACGCCCGTCAACGCGGATACCTATGAGCACGTGATGTGCCCAGCATGTGCCCACATACATTTCATCAACAAGACGACGGGTAAAGCGTTGGGTGACAAGGGCAAGTAGGCCGCCCGGTCACTTTTGCGCTGCACATCGAGATCGCCTGAAGCCTTCAGGGCAGCATCTTCTACTACGGCGTTCGCAAGTACGCTTACGGACTGGCGCCGCGCACCGACAAGAATTTCGTCATCCGCAACACGGTCGACATCTACGTGAAAGGGTGGCCTCGCGAGACAGCGGCGACGACCCCTTCGCGCTCCGCCTAGCTTCTTTAGCTTCAGCGTCGTTGGAATATGGCCTCTACTTCAGGACGTGATGGGAGTTGGAACTCCCTTCTTTTCTTTCGATTGGGCTGAGGGGACGACCGGGCGGTCCCGGACCGCCTTGCTTATCAGATTTTAAATAAGCGTCCACGATTGCCCCCACCATAGCTTGGTAGAGCAAGAGCTTAGCTCGCTGATCGACGTCAGAACCGACGCCGATCAACATCTATCTCTACCGCGATCACTTGAATTGCCGTGTCCGGGTGAACCAGACCGCCAAATTCCAAGTCACCGGCACGGCAAGCAGGATCGCCAGCCCAACCGCCCCTCCCCAACGGGGAGCTATCAAAGTCATCATGAAAAGCCCGATGCCGACACCGAACAATCCCCACAGGCCATTTGCGATCACCGCCGCGCTCGCACGACCGCCGATGCGCGTGTGAAGCAGAAGCATGGTCGACGTGGTAGATATCGGGTACACGGCGATCATACCGGCCCAGCCTGCGCCACCGAGATGGCTGAAGACAAGGACCCCGCCCATCAGCGCGCAAACCAACGCCGTTCGTAACGGCAATTCGTACCATCGCCGCGTGACGGGTTGGGCCCTGACGTTGCTGAAACGCATGCTCAACGCGATGCATAACGGGTATACTGCGAGGTTGAGCAAGCCCGCACCAAGCAGCGTGCAATCGTACGAACGCACCACGAAGGCAAAGGCGATCCAACCGGCAACGGCCAGGACCAGGCTCAAAATCGGCCCGCGCTGTTGCGCCAACACCAGATAAAGCAGCATGAAGGGAGCGCTTGCGGCGTTAACGGCGAGACCGACTTGCCCGCTTGCCGCGAGATAACTGACATCGTGATCGTTGAAAAGAAAGAGGTAAGCGGGCCACATCGTCACCGGCAACGTTACCACCATGGCACCGATCACAGGCCCTGCCCGCTCCACGACCACCGAAGCGGCAACGACGCAAAAAACGGTCGCAATCAGCTTCAGCGCTGGAGGAAGCCAAAACACAATGGTCAATGTGATGAAGTGCATCAACGTCCGCAGCGATTGGCTTTTTGGTACGTCGCCGAACCGACCTTCGGTCTGTCAGTTTGGCTCACAGAGCCCTATCGTTTGTACAAAGGGCTGCCGTACAGACCAGTCGGTCGGACGAGCAGCACCAGCAGCATCATGACGAACGGAGCCATTTGCGCCATCGGCGCGTAGATGATCGAGCCCACCGAGACCACCTGCCCGACAATGAGCGCTGAAATCAGTGTGCCCTTGATGCTTCCGAGGCCACCGATGATGACGATCATGAAGACGAATGCCATCGTCTCGAGTCCCATCATCGGGTCCACCATAATCAGCGGCGCATGCAAGCCTCCCGCCAGCCCGGACAGAGCGCCGGCAATGACGAATGTGATTGTGAACAGGCGCGATACATTGATGCCGAGCCCCTCAACATGCTCCACATTTTCGATGGCAGCCCGGATCGCCTTGCCGACGATCGTTCGGTGTAAAAACAGCCAGATGCCGACGTAAACGACGATTGCAAATCCGATGACGATCAGGCGGTAGACGGGAACCGCCGTTCCGAAAACGTCGACTTGGATCACTGTGGGAACTTCAACCGGACGTGGCACGACGCCCCAGAAGAACTTGATGACGCCGATCCCGCCGATCAACAATCCGAACGACGTGATCATGCTGAACGTGGGGTCGCGTTCGTAGATTCGGCGAAAAATAAGCCGTTCGACAATGAAACTGATCAGTCCCGCAACAACCGTCCCCGCCGCCACCCCAAACCAAAAACTGCCAGTTGCGAGACCCACCGTATAGGCCATGTAGGCCCCAAACGAGTAATAGAGCAGCTGATCCAGACTAATGATCCGCATCAGGCCGAAGCACAGCGAAAGCCCGATGGCCAAAAGGAAGTAGATGCTGCCCAGACTCAGGCCAAATATCACTCCGGAAATCAACAGTTGAGTGTCAATCATCGCTTCCCGTCGCCTCTCACTTATCCGTATTTCGGCTTTTTGGAAACACGACCCTGGCCAGGATGGGCTCCAAGGTGCCCCAAATTCCTCTGTCAGCGACCAGCATGATGAACACCAGCAAGAATCCGATGAACAATTCCCAATTGCCTATCATATTGCTGATAACGTCTTTCATGCCGGTGTAGGCGATAGCGCCGACAACCGGTCCAAAGAGCGTCCCCACCCCGCCGAGAAGCGTGACGATGATGGGCTCGGCGGCGCGCGACGGACTGCCCATTTCGGGACTCACAAAACCGAGGTAGACCGCATACATCGCTCCCGCCAAGGCGGTCGTCGTATTGGCGATAACAAATCCAAGAAAACGAATGCTGAAATTGCTGTAGCCGATAAACTGCAACTTATCTTCATTCAGCTTGGTCGCAAGGCAGCAGGCGCCATAAATCGTACCGTCAAGATATTTGTAAAATGCAAAAACAAAGAACGTAACGATTATCCCAAACGCCAAGAACTGACTCGGAATGGTGAGATCGAGTACTGGCGTCGAGGTCATCTGCGTCATGAACCACAAGCCATTGTCGCCCTGCGTGATAGAAACCAGGACCTTTTCGGTCAGATAAAACACCACCACGGCGAGCGCGAGATTTACCATGGCAAAATAGTCGCTGCGCAGCCGGACAAAGAAAGGACCGATGAGAAGGGACCCGATCAACCCGCCGAGGACGCCGACCAAAATGCCGACAAGCGGATTGGAACCGAAGTAAAAGAGATAGAACGCTGTGGAATACGCTCCAATCGCCAGATAGGCCGGCTGGCCAAATGAAATGTAGCCGAGGCGGCCGATCATAAAATTGCAGCCAACCACGTAGATCGTGAAAATCACCACTTCGTTCATGAACGGCAGCGGCAATACGAGCGATAATCCGCACAACAGCGCGATCATCAACGCTATTCCTCGCCACCACACGAACGTGTCTAACATGCGAATACGTTCCCCATCTGGCGTGCAGCGCTCATAGGTATTGCTCACACGCATCAAACGTTATGGCGTCCTTGTCGGACACTTCGGCGACCACGCGCCCGTCCTTGATCGCATACACCCTGTCGGCGATGGCGCAGACCAAGGGCAAGTTCTGCTCGACAATCAACAGGGCGGTCATCTTCGCGAGTTCCTTGAAGACGTTCCGCAGATGAGTCACGATTCCCGGTGCGAGTCCCTCGGTCGGCTCGTCGATCAGCAGAACCTTGGGGCTGCCCAATGTCGCGCGGCCGATCATAAGCATCTGACGTTCGCCGCCGCTCATGAAGCCGGCTTTGCGATCCATATGTTGTTTCAGTTTTGGGAAAAATTCGAGAACCCGGTCCCAATTGTGATCATTCGTGGCGTAGCTCGCCAATTCAAGATTTTCTCGAACGGTCAGATCGGAGAACACTTTCTTGTCCTGCGGGACGTATTTGACGCCGAATTTGGCGATATCGTACGGCTTCATGCCAACGAGATTCCTGGCATCTGCGACGACCGAGCCGGCGGTCGGATTCAGAAAGCCGGCTATGCTTCGCAGCAGGGAGGTTTTGCCGGCGCCGTTACGACCGACGCAGGCAACGATCTGCCCAGGCTTGACGCTTACATCTATATCGAACAGCACCTTCGCTTCGCCATAGGCGGCGCTCAAGCCCGTGACCTTCAGTATCTCCGAATTACTGATCGTCGTGCTGGCATCAGTGGTCATGGAGAATATCCTGCTCGTCGTCTTCCTCCGGCGTATTGATTTGCCAATAGCTTTTCCGCACTTCCGGATGTCGCAGACATTCCTCGTAACCGCCTTCGGCAATGATCCTGCCTTCGTGCATCACTATCAGCCGCTCCAGGAAATCCTTCACATGCGAGATCTTGTGCTCGACGATCAAGATTGTCTGTTTGCCTATCTGCTTGCGCAGGACATCCAGGACCCCCTTTATTTCCGACTCTGCGAGGCCTGCCAGGGGTTCGTCGAGCAGCAGAACCTCGGGCTTGGCTAAAACGGCCATAGCGATTTCCATTCGGCGCTTTTCGCCCAAGCTCAGATGCGTGACCAACCGGTCCGATACAGCCCGGAGATCGAATTGATCCAAGGCGCCGTGAATATTTTCGTCGTCGCGATATCTCTTGCGCGTGTTGATGAACAGATTCAGCAGGGACGCATTTTGATGCGCTCTGAAAAACGACAGCACCAGGTTGTCGGTTACGCTTAGATTGTCGAACGTCGAGGTCAACTGAAACGTGCGCATCATTCCCAACGACACCCGCTGTTGCGGCGTCAAATTGGTGATGTCCTTCCCTTTGTAGAAAATCTTTCCTTCGCTCGGAATGTGGTAACCGGTCAGGAGATTGAAGAAACTTGTTTTGCCCGCGCCGTTCGATCCGAGAATTCCCGCGACCTCGTGCTGGTGAAGCTGATAATTGACCCGATCGACAGCGACGACTGGGCCGAAGCGTTTGGTTACGCCCTCAGCTCTCAGTATGACAGGACGCGGATCTGGGCTCACAATCGGGCTGCCTTTTCTCATGATGCGCCCCGATGAAGCGATGCCATCTTCATCGGGACGTCTTAGTTTTCATCTGAACGTATTGGGGCTCAGTAGCCGAGCGATTTTAGCGGGGGCAGAACTGATTCACCGTTCTGCGCGCCAAGGGCGCCCATGACTGTGAAGAGGTCCCATTCGTCTTTTCGCTCAGAAGGCGATTTTCCCTTCACCAGGAAAGCCGCGTACTTGTATTCGGCGACATGATCTTCGCGCCATCTCGACGGGCCCTTGACCGTGCTAAATTCGCCGTTGTTGGCCATCAGCGCAGCCGTCACCTTTGCGGGGTCGAAGGACTTGGCCGCCTCGAAGCCGCGGAACATTTCCATATAGGCGGTATAGGCGATCACCGCATATGAATCCGGCGGCGCGTTGTATTTCGCTCGGTAGAGATCGGTGAATTCCTTGGCGCTCTTCACCACGTCCGCGTCGGCGAAGCCGGTCAGGTCGTAGTAGAAATAGTGCATGGCATAGACGCCATCGAGCGCTTCCGGGGAAACGCCTTTAGCAACCACGTTCGTCATGAACGCGCTGAAAATCGTCATTTCCTTGTTAAGCCCCATTTGCTGTACCTGCTTCAGCAGGGCAACGGCGTCGCCGCCGAATTGGGACCCGATGAAAACATCCGGTTTTGCCGCGCGGACCTTCTGCAAGGTGGTCGTGTAATCGCTTGTTCCGAGCGAAACCTCGTCGTAACCGACGATTTCGGCGCCGAGTTCCTTGGCGGCGGCGGTGACGCCGTCCCTCATGTCCCAGCCCCAGCTATCGGAACGGGCCAGAAAAAAGATTCGCTTCTTGCCGAGATCCCTGATCGCAGCCTTGCCGGCCATGTATCCGACCGTCCAGGGGCTGTACGCGGTCGAAAATGTCGACGCCGCGAGCTTGCCCTTCATGTAGGCGTCTTTCGACATGACACATGTCGGGAAATACGGCATCGGCTCTTTGGCGACCACGGAGTTAATGGCATATGCCAACGGCGCCCAGGTTTGCCCGCCGACGCCTTTGACGCCTTCGGACGCCAAGTACCGGTAACGTCGAACGCCGACGTCCAATTTCGTTTCATCGTCCTCGACGACGCCCTCGACCTGAACCTTGCCCCAGGGCATGCTGAGACCGCCCCTCTTGTTGATGGTCTCAACCGCCAGCAGCGCGCCGTCTCTCTGCGTTTCGGCAACGGCGGCAAACGTGCCGGTCAGCGGCAGCAGAATTCCCACTTTGATTTTGGTGGGCTCGTCCGCGTGAACGGCAGATTGACCCAGGACGCCACAAACGACGAGCGCCGCAGCTAAAGCGAATAGCTTTTTCATTGTCTCCTCCATCTCATCTTTCACCTCGCTTGAGCCAGGTGATTTCTTTTTTGGAACGACGAACAGCTTATGATTGCGTGTCGCGGATCCATGCAGAGAACCCGCGATGCCGTTAATGATCAACTGATCACTAATCCACTCCGAACGGTAATGCAAGCGGCAATTCCGTAGCGAATTGCCATAATTGTCGCGCCCGGAGAAGATCAAACGCTTTTCCGCCTTCCGCTGAAAGCGCGGTCTCCCTCTGTCCTATTCAGGTAACTCGTTGAGAGAGCGGCCAGACTGGGAGGCGGGACGCCGGCGATATATGGATGGATCGAGACCGCCATCACGCGGGCGCTTACTCGGCGCCTTCGTGATCGAGGCGATCGACCCAGTCGATTCCGCGACGCGCGAACCGGTCCAATGTTCGGTGCTGCAGCGCGAAGAGAGCGATGTCGTTCGCGCAGCGCGGCATGTACCCGTCAACTCAAGCTCCGGCCGTCCGAGGAGCATTTGATATGGGATGCGATTTGAGCGCTAAGGCGAACGACCCTCGGGGTTTCCGTGCGGAAAAAAGCAAGCCGAGTAACCCGTCCCATGGCAAATTGAAGGGCGCAGGGAGGCCCTCGATCACCATCATATCGTGCGGGCGCCCCCTGCATGCTCCTCAAGAACCCGGCAAACCGCCGCCGTATCAAGATCGCCGAAACCGTATTGCAATGCGTCGTCGTAGATCGACCGACTGGCATCAAAACAGGGGGTCGCACAGCCCAGCTCG
>PLTD01000076.1 GCA_003165335.1 Rhodospirillales bacterium
GATACCGGCGGTATGACCTTATGGGCCGCGCCGGCCGTCTCGATCCTATCGATCGGCATCTTCCTCGCCGCGCTGCTGATTGCCTACATCAGCAAAAGCGATACCGCTCTGACGCTGTTGCTTGGTGTGGCCGCAACGAACTTCACGACCGTCGTCAGCTTTTGGGTCGGGTCGTCCGCTGGGTCGCAGAAGAAAGACGCCACGATCAGCAACCTCAGTGGTCCGGCCGCCCCCGCCGCGCCGCCCACGCCATGAAAGGCACCCCATGAACCGTCTACCCTCCCTCTTCGCCGTCGTGCTGGCGATCACCATTGCCGCATGCAGCGCCCAAACCACGGCAACCACCGTCGCCGCGTCTGCGGTGGCCCTTACCGCCGCCGAAGCAACGGCCTACAAATACGTCACGCTCCCATCGTGCGTTGCGCCCGCGACCGCCGGCCCGAATGGCACGCTATGTGCGCAGCCGGCGATCGTCATGCAGATCAAGGCGGCTGATAACGCGGCCTATGCTGCCGTTAAAGCCGCTGAGGGCGCTGGCACACAGGCTGCCGCATCGGCCGCATCGGCCGCAGTCGCCGCCCTGAGCGCCCTGATCCCCGCCAACTGAGGAACGCACCATGATCGCTCTTGCCCCACTCGTGCTCCAACTCATCGAACTTGGCATCTCGGTTGCCCCCGAACTGATTTCCGCCGCGCAGGCCGAAATCGCCATCTTCAACAGCGGCACCGCACCCACGGCCGCACAACAGGCCGACATCGATACCGCACTTGATGCGGCGCACGCTGCGTTGCAGGCAGCGCAGCCGGCATGACCCCGGCGCAGGCCCGCGTGATCCTGCTGGCGGCGGCTAAGCGGTGACGCCGGGACCGATCAGCGACAGCCACAAAGGTCCAGGTAGGGACGCGCCCTATGTGCCGTCCTGGTGCTACCCGAATAACGCGCCGAAGATGTGCCCGTGTGGACATCACGAAGGCTATCATAATGATGCCGGCGCATGCCTACAGCGGCATCTGTGCAGATGCGTGGGGTTGCCCGAAAACTGCCTCACAACGGATGACCTTCGATGACCCGCCGCCTCGGCGCAATCCACCGCCCGCGCCCATCCCAGTCAACCAAACGGACGGAGGATTCCGGCCATGATGCACCGCCCCCTAGGCGCCATCCATCGACCAAGACCCCCATCCCTTCCCCACCTCGCGCGCGCCGTCCCGTTGCCCGTGGCAAAGCCCGAAGGCACCGATTGGCTTGATGGCGTCGACCTGACTGACTTCTCCGGCGCGCCGGATCCGAACCTCACGGTCGGATGCTGCGTCGAGAAGTCCATGATACAGATCATCCGCGTTCGGATGTGGCGAGTAGCTGGCGCGGCGGCGTGGGCGCCAACGGCTGCGCAGATCGTCGCGCTCTACAGTCAACTGACCGGCTACGATCCGTCCGACCCGGCGACCGATCAGGGCACCGATACGAACGCGGCGATGGCCTGGTGGACAAGCAGGGGCATCGCGCTCGGGAACCCCGCGGGCGACATCGACGTGCCCAGGTGGTCGCAGGCCAGTCTGCAGGAGACCCCGGCGGCGATCGACATGCTGGGGCCGGTGAGGATCACGCTCAATCTGCCAGCGGCTTGGGAGAACGCCCCGGTGAGCGCGTGGGCCGATCCGCCCGGCACGGGGGACGAATGGGCGCCNNCTGGCGCCGTCCGGCGTGGACTGGACCGGGCTGCTGGGGGTTGCGGCGGAGATATCGAGCGCCTGACCTGATCGCCGCACACTAAGCCGCCGGGGGAGCGATCCCTCGGCGGCTTTTGTGCGGCTGGGTCACGTCGCAATTTCCTTTCTCTGCGATGCGCCGAAGGTTGGCAGCGGCCCAGCGAACTGCCAAGCACGCAACACCGCTGCACATGCCGCCGCCGCTGCGCAACGCCGGGACAGGCCCTGAGCCTCGCGGCTCGGCATAGTCACTTCCGCGCGCCATAATATTCAAAGGTTGGTAGTGCCTCAGTATCAGGAATGAGATTGCGATGCTAGGAATATGGTCTCTTTCACGTGCAGCCGGGGACGGCGATGACCGTCAAGGAAATGGGGCCTGCCGTGGCGACGCGGCGGGCCTTTTCTATAAGTCGCGGATTATCTGCTGATCCCTAGTTCGTCTGCCTGACAATGCGATCAATTTCCGTGTAGTTTCTGTTCTCGACCCAGGCGAACAGACAGCCTCCCCCGGATCGGTCGGCCCACAGTTCGCCGACCGTTTTCTTATTTTGCTCCTCAGCGTTTTGTGCCCGGTCAGCCCCTTTATATTCCACAACAAGAACTCGACCGTCGTTAAGTTGGCAGACAAAATCGGGATAGAACTTGTTCGGTGCACTCTGAATCCAAAATGAATTTGCCTGTTGAGATGTATTTCGTGCCCAAGTTTTCATCTCGGGAAGGCGATCTATGTAGATAGCACAATCATGTTCTTCACCGTCCGATTTCAGATCGCCAACAATCCGCGCGAAATGCTTTTGAAAATCAATCGGGCCACGATACGGCTGATTGTAGGAATATCGGGTCTCGCTGAAGATCAAACAATCATCAGCGCTCGTCTCGAACTCCAATCCGCTCTGCGGAAACATTACGGCCTGATCGAAAGCGGTCTGCTCGCGCTTCTCGCGATGATCGGCAATCACCCTCACCAAAGCCTCGACCAAACGGAACTTAGCTCGCGCGAGCGCTTCTAGGGCCATACTCTGGCCGGTCATGATCGCGTCCAGCGCCTTACTGATAAATAGCGTCGAGGAAACTCGCGTCACATCCAGCCGGGCGCTGCGGGGGAGAGCGCGGTCGATCCAGTTGATGAGGGCAACCTTCGTCCAGTTCTGCTCCTCCATGGCAAGCGAAAGCTGCTCGTGAAGATCACTGACGAAAGACACGACTGCTTTCCCCTGGGCTGTCACATCTAAATGGGCTTCGTCGGCGGCTTTTGACGGCGGCGTGAAATAGCTGAGCACCGAGCCGGGATCGCAGTTTTCGAGCGGCCATGGTATATCGAGAAAATGCGTCCGGTCGAACAATTCGAGCGTGCCATTTCGGCGCACCACAAGCCGGGGGACGCGAAACGAGCGGTCTTCGCCTTCCGCCTCCCGCACAGAAAGGCGCGCCCCACGTGTGCGATGCACGTAGGACTCGGCCCACGCACGGGCCTCATCCTGGCCTCCGGCAAGCGAGACCGCCTGCAAGAGAGAAGTCTTGTCTACTTCGCTCAATGCACCGCGCGCTTTAATGCTGCCGGTGGAAGGGTCGATCTCCACGCGCCCGCTTGTCGCTGCTTCAAGAATCGCCCGCACGGCGTCAAAATCCACGCCCGGCGGCAATGTATCTTCATGCACGAAGGGGGACCCGCCCGGCTCAAGCCCTCGAATGGCGTCCTGATCCGCGCGAACCAAGGATTCAGCTTCAAGCTTCTCGAAACCGTTGGCAACCAGACCATCTTTCAGAGTTGTCGCGGCCGTTTGAAAGCTGGTCGTCGTGGCGAAGGCATAAGCCCGGTTTAGGTCCTCCCGTTTTTTCCAACGAGCCTTCGGAAGGCGGAGCACCCGCCCGAGTATCTGCTCAACCGCAGTCGCGGATTTTTGTTCGGCGACGGAGCACAGGACGTAAGCGAAGGAGCAATCCCAACCTTCGCGTAGCTTTGACTGCGTGATGATAAAACGGATTTTGCAGTCACGGGCAAAAAGGTCCTTACCCGTTATCTCGTCCTTTTCACCGGTCGCAAGGGCAATCTCGCTTTCTGGCTGGCGAAAATTCTCGATGAGCATCCGCTTCACCTCGTCCGCGTGAAGCGTCTTTTCGGTCTTCGATCTCCGCTCGGCCTGTAGCAGCATAATCGGACGGATAAACTCGCCCGTCTCCGCTTCTTCATCGGCGGCGGTCTTGGTAAGTTCGTCCAGCCAGCCTATGGCGTCGGCTATCGTGTCGTTCGGGTCGGCGCGCCCGCGTAGAATGACGGGAAGCTTAATCATCTCGGCCGTCTTCAACTCGGCTGCCGAGACCTGGTGTAGGATATTCGAGGGGATGATCCCCTTTGTCGCGTCGGCCTTGTCGGGAGTGACCGGGGTAGCCGTGAATTCCACGATGAGTGACGGGGAAAGGCGTGCCAGCACGTCGAAAGATAGTTCGGTGCGCGCGTTGTGCGCCTCGTCAACGATCACTAGCGGCCGCCGCAACTTCAGCACATTGGCAAGCGATGGAACTGGGTCTCCACTCGGTCCCTGATCGAGCAAGGCCCGCAGCCCGTTCGGCAGCGCTGAGAAGTGGTCCATTAGTTCGCCATTGGGCGCATAGACCTTTAGGTCGTCGGTTTCTTCCCGGCGAAAAGCTTGCAGGGTGGACACGATAACGCACGCTCCGCCGTCATAGTCGGCGCGTTTGGCGTAGAGCGCATCGGGGACAGTCATTACCCTTAGGTTTTCACCAAACCGTTCAGCAAGGGCGCGGCGATTTGGATGCGCGCGGTCTTGCAACGTGGCAAGGGTCTGATCGCGGATTGTCTGCGATGGCACTAGCCAAACGACGCACGGTGTATCCGTCTTCAGATAAGCATCGGCTGCGACCGCAACTGAGTAAGCGGCGAGAACCGTCTTACCGCCGCCGGTCGGCACCCTGAGGCAGATGTAGGGCAGGCCGGGCAACGCCGGAGCCGGGTGATAGGGGCGCTTGGTCGCCTTGTAGAAGGCAGTGTCAGCGTCGCCAGTGGCGGCAACATCGGCGAGATAGTCTTTCAGCGCGGTAAGGCTCTGTCGCTGATAAGGCCTCAGCTCGAAGGGTTCCGACATTTCAGATGCCCTCGATCTGGTAGGGCACCTGCCGGAAAACCACGCCAGCACTGGCAAGACGGTCATCCGGCACCGTGCAACCCTCGCCATAGACGACCCGCGTCCCTATGAAATCCCGTCCCGGCGAAGGCAACGCCTTCAAGACGCCGGCCGTGAGGACGTTGCCAACCCTCGCGGCAGGCACTCCCATAGAAGCTGAGGAGTATAACAAATAGATCGTGCGTCCCTGGAATGTGCCAATCAGGGAAGTCGTGCCGTCTGCCCGAGACGGGATTGGTGACCCAGTATCGCAGAAGAAAACGTGTGCCGCGAGATCAGCGAAGGTCACGATAGAATTTACGTCACCAGCGGCGTCAAATAGTGATTCCCCCAGTGTGCAAAAGCGGAAACCGGACTCACGTCCGAGCGTGCCTGCGTCCCCTTTGACGACGGCCTTCAGCCGAGGTCGAGTGACCGATTTAGAGATCGATTGATCCATTTCGACCAATATGAACTTCCGCGTGCCCCCGTCCTGGGCGTTGAGATCGAGAACCGCATGCCCGGTTGTGCCGGACCCTGCGAAGGAATCCAGCACCAGAGCATCGCGGTCCGGGCAAAGCGCTTTGATCAGATATGAGATCAGCCGAACCGGCTTCGGGTAGTCGAACTGCACACCCAGTTTTTGGAGATTGGCAGCAGCTTCCTGGACTGTTCCGAGGCCAGTGAGAACGGTTAGCACATGGCTTTGTTCGCCGCTTCTATCCTTCTCGATGAACACTGCTCCTGACGCGGTGATATCGAACCGGGTTCTTAAGCCCTTCCTGTCTATGATGTCGTGAAAGCCCGCTGCGATATACAGCTCGCATTGGCTTTTCGAACTCCATCCACTTCGCACACGCGCTTCTGAAACAAGCTTCCCGTGCTTCACTACGATTGGTTGGTCGAATTTCGGCCAGAAGTCATCGGCCTTTGACGGAACGATGGTCCCTTCCTTAAAATTCGCTGGGAACCCTGCCGGGAGAACCAGATCCGATACCGGATTACGAGGACCGTTCTTGACAATCGTGTTCCGTATTTTGCTATTGAGTAGCTTACTGCTGTCCTCAATGTTCGGGTCTATCACTCCGCCCGGCAGAAAATCTGCCTCGTGCTTGCCAAAGACAACGACATACTCGTGGTTTGTCTTAATCCGACTCTGATTATCTATATTCCCTTCATTGACCCAGATGAAGCAGCCAAGGAAATTGTTGGTGCCAAATACGGTTTCAAGTAGCATAGTTAGCCTAGGATATTCCTTGTCGTTTATGCTGCACGCTAAAACTCCGTCCTCCGCCAGGAAATCATAAAGTATGCGAAGGCGAGGATACATCATGCAAAGCCACTTATCATGGCGGGAGAGATCCTCCATCTCTTTGCCTACGGTCCGACCAAGCCAAGCGGCTATTTCGAGCGAGTTGACATTATCATTATAAACCCAACCCTCATTGCCCGTGTTGTATGGAGGATCGATGTAGATACAGTTAACTTTACCGGCGTAATAGGGCAGAAGCGCCTTCAGAGCCTCTAGGTTGTCACCCTGCACGAGCAAGTTCCCGGCTTCGGGATCACCGACAGACTTTGTCTTATCGCAGTGGAGTAGGCGGTATGGCACGTCCTTGTGGTGATTCACCACTGCCTTCTTACCGAGCCAGTCTAGAACAGGCATTTTGTCGATCCCAGAAAGTTCATCGCTGTGCTCATCCCGCTTTAGCTGTCGTGAGGTTTAGGGCGCGATAGAGGGTCGCCCGTGCCCCCCCCGCTCTATGCCGGGGTGGGCTAGTTAGAGTCTGATTCGGGGTATCTGTCACGCTACAAGCCTCGAAATCGTCGTCTGGCTGACGTTGTAGCTACGGGCAACGCTGCGCTGTGTCTCGCCTCCGGCGATCCGCTCCCGCGCCTCGCGCTGCTGGTGCGGCGTCAGCTTCGGCTTGGGGCCAAGCTTCACGCCACGCGCCACGGCGCGGGCGCGACCTTCGCTTCGGTCACGTCGCCCGATGCCAGATCGACGATCAGCTTAGCAAGCTGGTTGGGATCGCGGGGCCGTTTGGGGTGCGTTGCCATACCCTAAGTATGGCACGGTGCGGCCGGCGTTCAACGCCGATCGCTAGGAATGGAATCTAGGGCGGTTCAAACTGAGACACTACCC
>PLTD01000213.1:0-333 GCA_003165335.1 Rhodospirillales bacterium
TACGAGAGTTTTCCGGAAGATGTACAGCCTGTGGGGCCGTTGCCGCAGCCGCCAGGGCTTTCTGCAGAAGGGACGAGAGACGAAAACAGGTTTGCCGCCAAGGTTGTTTCGGTGATGTCAAGGGGACGCGCCGGATAAGGCATTGAATCGCGTCGGCGCGGGTACAGCGATTTTTGTTCGAAGAGTTGGATGACGGTCGATCCTGGAAAACATCCGCTCGAATTTTCTTTCAAAATGCCTTTTGTCATTGTTGCGGCATGCATTGGTGCACCATTGACGACGCGGCGTACATGGTGCTCGCGCTGATCGGATTGCTCAAAAGGCAAAAATATT
>PLTD01000213.1:376-2757 GCA_003165335.1 Rhodospirillales bacterium
TTCGTTGTGGCTTCACAAAATGCCGCTAGGGTATTTTTGCCGAAGCGACAATTCATTGCCGCTGAAAATTCACTCAATTGCCGGGCTGGAGCGAATCGTGAAGCGCCAAAAACTAACCAAAGCAAAGATTTACGTCGGGCCGCCGTCAAGAAAGCCGCTCAGTGTTCGCTATGCGGAAGTATTGAGGTTGCGCGAGGCCATTATGCAGACCCAATCCGGGACGAAGCAGCCGAAGCCCGATCGACATACTTCCGGTTAGATCGTGCGCTCCATTGTCTTTCAATTTCTCTACCTTGTTGCGATTGCAATCGCGATGATCGGCTGGACCTGGACGATTGTTGGCGGCTTGGCGCGGGTGCTTTAGCCTCCTGTGGTGGTGACGTCGCTTGCGGCCGTTGATCGGCCGTTTCAGGGGCGGCCGCCGGATGTGCCAGAAACCATCTCGGAGCCCGCGAAGGCGACCGCATCAACGCGGTATCGCGCTGCCGCATTCAGCCTGTTATTGCGCTGGTTGAGGTGCTTATTGCGCAACTCCGGTGCTGTCCCGCCGTCTTCAGCGCGCTTTGCCTGGAATCAGACATCAGAAACGAAAAAGCTGGGTTCTCGAAGCGGAAATCGTCGCTAGAGCCTTTGCGAAGCGGGCAGTAGCCTAGTGTCGAGCAGCCACCATCCGCACTTCGCCGATAGCGCCCCGAGCGCTGTGCAAGCAGGATGTATCAAGATCCGGCCAGACCTGATTTGAGCAATCGCGCCCGATCGGCAGGCGGTCGGCTTTGGCCAGCGCAACCGGTTCGCGCGCTTGCAGAGTTGGAGCGACCCCGGGCAGCACCATCAGGCTGCCGCCAAGGAGGGTGAAGATTGTCAGTGCCCAGATAGACTTCATTTTCACTTTGATCGGCCTCGAGAAAGGCGGGGCCGGCGGCCGGGGGAAATAACCGACGGCCCCCGTCGCATGATTGACACGGCTGACCAGTGGGGATCAATCGGCCAGCCTGCGCGACGACCGACGATAGATAGGGTTCCTTGTCACCGCAACCTGATCGGCGTTTTAACCTAACCGCTCAACCTTACCGGCATTTCGAACAAGTGCCTCACGGCGCCATGTGGCAATCGCCGCACCCCATCGGCTGACCGGGTATGCGAACAGCCGGCGTCGCCGGAATCCCGCCGCCGGCAACAGACCCCTGGTGCGAGTTCCGAAAGGGCTCAAGCGCCGCAAAATTGCGGCATCGGTCAACGGCAACGCGCCTTGGACCCGCACTGCGTTGCGTCAGATCCGCTCGCTCCTGCATCGGAGATCTGTCTGCCGCTCACCCCTGGGGCATCGGGCAAAACCAGGGCCTTCGGAACGGGTCCGTTTCGCGGACGAGGGTTCGGCGGGCAGCGGCGCCTTGTCCCGCATTTTAATGAAGATGAACCGAATATGAAGCGGGTGTGCTGCCGCCATTCACCTTGGTCGCCGCAAAATTCTTCTTCAGATTGAGAGGGCCCAATGCGAAGTCTTCGCAGAATTCGAACGGTGCCAGGATCGGTGCGCCGGACCAAAGCCGAGGGTATCCCAAGGAGGGCGGTTGGCAGTCGACCGACCAATGGGCGATCGGATACGCCGGCAAGCAACGGCGTCGACCAGAGGCATGATAAACCAGTGAAGCAGGACAGCACCCTGGCGGCGCGCTATCAGGAAGTACAGCGCCTTCGCAAGCAGGTGCTGGAGGCGGAATCGCAAAAAGGTCCCTGGGGCGCTTGATGAGCGCCGTCACAAACATGCTGATACGGCAACCCCTGCGGGGGTGCGATCGGCTCTATTCGGTTGCTAAGGTCAGCGTGCGATGAGCGATCGAGAAAGCGATCGAGAATAAGTCTTGGCCGATTTCTTGGACTCATTGGCCGCCGTCGGCAAGCCGGATCAAGCTTTCAGCGCGGACGGTTCAACCTTTGACATGTCGTTATGGTGGATCGAACTGCTGCGGCCGTCGTCCCATTTGATGACTACACCGACCCATCCGTTGTTGGTGACCACGCCGAGATCGCTGGCGTTGCCGTCCCAGCACACCCGATCGCCGAGCTTGAGGGTTCTGGATTGACTGCCGTTCATCGCCCAATCAATCCACCATTGACACGCTGCGCATCGTGAATTCGATCTGCCCGTCCGGCAGTTGCCGCCAATGTTCCACGATCGTCATGCAGCCACCTTGTGGAGGTTGGCCGAGAATTTCCTGGGCTTTCCGTCGAGCCGCTTCCACTGGCAACCTGAAGGTCTCCCGGGCGGGCCCGTCATCCGGAACGCGGCCCCGGGACATCCGCTCGGCGAGATCGCGCGGTCGATTGGCCATGTCGTAACTCCATACAGAGCCCCCCACTATAGCGGGTAGCCGAAAGGA
>PLTD01000259.1 GCA_003165335.1 Rhodospirillales bacterium
GATCACCTGGAAATATCCGAGCTGTATCCTGCAGGGGGACAATTCGGTCGGCGAGTTCTATTCGGTGGCGATCACCAATAACCGCCAGCAGGCCGATACCGGCACCAAAATGATCCATATCGGCAAGAACACGAAGTCGCGGATTATCTCCAAAGGCATCTCCGCCGGCCACGGCCAGAACACCTATCGAGGGCTGGTCCGCGTTCTGCCGCGCGCCGAGGGGGCCCGCAACTATACGCAGTGCGACAGTCTGCTGATCGGCGACGCCAGTGGGGCCCATACGGTTCCCTATATTGAAAGCCGCAATGCTTCAGCGACCATCGAGCATGAGGCGACGACAGCCAAAATTTCTGATGATCAGCTGTTCTATTGCCGCCAGCGGGGGCTTTCGACCGAGGACGCGGTGGCCCTGATCGTTAATGGCTTCTGCCGCGAAGTGATGCAGAAACTGCCGATGGAATTCGCGGTCGAGGCTCAGAAGCTGATCGGCATCTCGCTCGAAGGGAGCGTCGGATGAGCGAAGAGGCTTGGTTTCGGCCAAAACGATACGGTTACGGCGCAACGCCAACCAACTGGAAAGGCTGGGCATTCACGTTCGACATGGTCGCTCTGTTCGTGGCCATCCGCTTGCTGCTTCTGCCCTCCTATCCAGTTGCTTTCGTCTCGCTTCTCGTCGTTTGGCTGGCAGTACTGCTGGTTGTCGTCAACGGAAAATGCTCGAGCCCTTTACGATGGCGCTGGGGCCAATCCGGCCACGAGGAGAAACGCTGATGCCGATCATCAGAGTCGAAATGGTGGCGGGCCGCACCCTCGAGCAGAAGCGTGAACTGGTCGAGATGCTGACGCGCGAAACCGCACGTATCGTGGGCTCAAGCCCGGCTTCGATATTCGTCGTGATCGACGATGTGAAAAAAGAAAACTGGGGCGCCGGCGGCAAGCTGTTGTCCGACACTCATCCGGATTGAAATCATGCTCTCTATTGAAAATCTGCACGTCTCGGTCGGCGACCGCGAAATTCTCAAGGGTCTGACGCTTGAGATCCCTGCAGGGGAAGTGCACGCCATAATGGGGCCCAACGGCTCAGGCAAATCGACGCTATCCTATGTGCTGTCTGGCCGCGAAGGATACGAGATTACGGCCGGGTCCGTGACCTATGACGGCAAGGACTTGCTGGCGATGCAGCCGGAGGAGAGGGCTGCGGCAGGCATCTTCCTTGCCTTCCAGTATCCGGTTGAGATTCCGGGAGTCCCCAACGCGACTTTCCTTCGCACGGCGGTCAATGCGGTTCGCCGCGGCCGTGGCGAAAAGGATCTCGACGCCATCCAGTTCATGCGGTTGGTGAAGGACAAGTCGCGCAAGCTCGGCATCACCGACGAGATGATGAAGCGCGCCGTCAATGTCGGCTTCTCGGGCGGCGAGAAAAAGCGCAACGAGATTTTGCAGATGGCGATGTTGGAGCCGAAACTGGCGATCCTCGACGAAACCGACAGCGGCTTGGACATCGATGCGTTGCGCGTGGTCGCCGACGGCGTCAATATGCTGCGCGACCCGGCGCGCTCAATGCTGGTCATCACCCATTATCAGCGCCTTCTGCAGTATATCGTGCCGGATCGGGTACATGTGCTGGCGCACGGGCTGATCCGTCGTTCGGGCGGTCCAGAGTTGGCGCATGAATTGGAACAGACCGGCTATGCCGAGTTTGCCGACGGGAAGGCCGCATGAGCACCCTCGTCGAAAATCAACCGGCGTGGCTTTCGCGGCTGCGCGAAGAGGGCGCGGCGCGGTTCGGTCAGACCGGGTTGCCGACTCAACGGCAGGAAGCCTGGAAATATACCGGCCTCAACAGGCTTAAGGCATTCGGATTCGAGCCGGCGCCGGCCGGCGCGGCATCGGGGGAAGTGCCGGCCGCTCTGGTCGAAGGCACACAGCATCGGCTGGTGTTCGTCGACGGCCGGCTGGATGCCGCCACGATCGGGACTTTGCCCAAAGGCGTTATCCTGAAAGGCTTGGCGGATGTGCTGCGAAATCAGCCCGACATTGCCGAACCTTTGCTGGGCAAGCTTGCCAAGACCGGGGACCGCCCGATGGCAGCTCTCAACGCCGCCTGGTTCGAAGACGGGCTGGTACTGATCGTGCCGCGCGGCGTGACTATCGAGGGTCCGATTGAGGTCACATTCATTTCGGGTGATGCGACAGCCGCATGCCATCCGCGGCTGATCGTCAGCCTGGGCGACCATGCCAATGCGCTTTTGATCGAGCGCCATCTGGGCGGAGCAGCCGGAGGTTTTGCCAATCAGGTCGCTGAAATCGAACTGGGCGCTGGCGCCCAGTTTCGTCACTATATTCTGCATGCCGAACCGAGTGTCTCGACTGCGGTCGAGACGGTTTCGACCAGGGTCGGCCGTGATGCGGCCTATCGCAGTTTTGCTCTGACTGCCGGCGGGGGTCTGGTCCGCCGTGAGGTCGAAGTGGCGTTATGCGAGACCGGTGCGGCTGCCCAAATCGACGGGGCCTATCTGGTCGATGGCGAGCGCCATAGCGATGCGACTATCCTGATCGACCATCAGGCACAGCATTGCGCGTCGCGCCAAACCCAAAAGGGCGTGATCGACGACGACGGCCGCGCCGTCTTTCAGGGCAAAATCCTGGTGCGGCCGCACGCGCAAAAGGCCGATGGTTATCAACTCAGCCAGACCCTACTGCTGTCGCCGCAGGCGGAGATCGATGTAAAGCCCGAGCTTGAAATTCACGCTGACGACGTCAAATGCAGCCACGGTGCAACCGTCGGCAGGTTGGACGCGGATGCGCTTTTCTTTTTGCGCGCGCGCGGCATACCCGAGGCGGAAGCGCGGGGCCTGCTGATCCAGGGATTCATCGGCGGCGCGTTGGACGAGATCGACCGGCCCGCAGTGCGCGAGGCCTTCGGCAAAACCGCTGCGGATTGGTTGCAGAGACGGTCGGAGAGCAGATCATGACATTGGCGACGATCGATCCCATTCATCGGGCACGCCGCACCAACGGTTTCGATGTCGAACGCGTGCGGGAGGATTTTCCGATCCTCGCGCGCAAAGTGCACGGCAAGCCTCTGGTCTATCTCGACAGCGCTGCGTCGGCCCAAAAGCCGCGCGCAGTGATCGATGCCATGTCGCGCTTCTATGAGGAAGATTATGCCAACATCCATCGCGGCGTGCATTTCCTCAGTCAACGCGCGACCGACGCCTTTGAGGCCGCGCGGGCGAAGGTCGCCCGGTTTCTGAATGCCGCCAAGGCGGACGAAATCATCTTTACCCGCAATGCGACCGAATCGATCAATCTGGTGGCGCAAAGCTGGGGCCGCAAAAACCTCGGCCCGGGCGACGAAATCGTTCTGACCGAGCTTGAGCACCACGCCAATATCGTGCCATGGCAGATGCTGCGTGCTGAAAAGGGTTTCGAGATCAAGGTCGCGCCGATCGACGATACGGGTCAGATCCGGCTCGATGCGATGGCCAAGCTGATCGGGCCGCGCACCCGCCTCGTGGCCGTATCCCATATGTCCAATGCACTGGGGACGATTCTTCCCGTGCGCGAGATCGTTCGGATGGCGCATGCGAATGACGCCCTGGTTCTGATCGACGGCTGCCAGGCCGCTGTGCATAAGCAAATCGACGTTCAAGCTCTGGACGCGGATTTTTATGCCTTTTCAGCCCATAAGCTATACGGGCCGACCGGCATCGGTGTGCTGTACGGAAAATATGCGTTGCTCGATGCCATGCCACCCTATCAGGGCGGCGGCGACATGATCGACCGCGTGACCTTCGCACGGACGACATTCAAGGAACCGCCGCACCGTTTTGAGGCCGGAACGCCGGCGATAACCGAAGCGATCGGGCTGGCGGCGGCAATCGACTATTTGGCCGAACTCGGCCCCAGCCTTGTCGCCGATCACGAAGACGATGTGCTGGCCTATGCGACGGAAAAGCTAACTGCAATCGACGGGCTGACCATTCATGGGACTGCGGCCGAGAAGGGGGCGATTCTGTCCTTCACGATCGCGGGCGCTCATGCACATGACGTGGCGACTATTCTAGATCAGCAGGGTGTCGCGGTACGCGCCGGTCATCATTGCGCCCATCCCCTGATGGACCGTCTGGGTGTCACCGCGACGGCGCGGGCATCATTCGCTCTCTATTCGACCCGGGCCGAAGCCGATGCGCTGGCGGATGCAATCGGCACGGTTAAGCGGATTTTCAAATTATGAGCGACCTTCGCGATCTTTATCAGGAAGTAATCCTGGACCACGGCAAAGCGCCGCGGAATTTCGGCCATCCTGCCGGTGCCAACCGCACCGCCCACGGTCACAATGCGATGTGCGGTGACACGATCGACGTGTTCCTGACAGTCGACGACGAAGGCCGGATTGCCGACGCCGCATTTCAGGGGCAGGGCTGCGCCATCTCGGTCGCTTCGGCGTCGATGATGACCGAGATGCTAAAGGGCAAGACTCAGGCGGATGCGCATCATCTGTTCGAGACGATGCATGCCTTGTGCACGGGCCACGAAGACGAGGCCGATCTGGCCGATTTGGATGAGGATACGGCCGATCGCATGCAGATTCTGGCCGGCGTCAAGCAGTATCCGATGCGGGTGAAATGCGCGACGCTGGCCTGGCACACGATGGACAAGGCGATGAACGATAAGGCGAAAGAGGATCTTTCGGTATGAACAGCATCGAAATGACGACGCCGGACGATGCCGGGATCGATATGGAAGCCGAGCCGCCTTCGATCGAGGCACCTGTCGGACATCCGCTACTGCCGGGGATAGTGACCGCGTTGAAAAGCGTATTTGATCCGGAAATCCCGGTGAATATCTATGAACTCGGTCTTATCTATAAGATCGACATTGATCCCGAGAACAATGTCGCGGTGAAGATGACCCTGACCGCCCCGGGCTGCCCGGTCGCCGGCGAGATGCCGGAGCAGGTACGAGAGGCGGTAGCCGGCGTCGAAGGACTGGGCGACGTCGATGTCGAATTGGTCTGGGAACCGGGATGGAACCCGAGCCTGATGGCCGAGACGGCAAAGCTTCAACTCGGCATGTTTTAGGAGCGATCGCGATGGGTATGCAGCTTCCGAAAGCGATGACTTTGACGGATTCCGCCGCCGAGCGTGTCCGGACCTTGGTAACCAAAGGCCAGGAATCCGGCAGCGAAGAGCAGATACTGGGCTTGCGCGTTGGCGTAAAATCGCGCGGCTGCTCGGGCCTTAGCTATTTTGTCGAATATGCCAAGGAACGCAAAAAGTTCGAGGAGATGGTCGAGGATAAGGGTGTCAAAATATTTATCGACCCGGCCGCGACCATGTTCCTGCTGGGTAGCGAGATGGATTATGTCGAGGATGCCCTGCAATCGGGATTCGTCTTCAAGAATCCGAATGAGAAAAGCCGCTGCGGCTGCGGCGAAAGCTTCAACGTCTAGAAAGTTCGGGGCGGCGGCTTAGGCCGCTTGCGCATCGAATTGGCGCGGCACGGCCATGGCGGCCTGCCGCACAAGCTCAGGGCCGGATCCCGGGCGGTGAGCATCTTCCGACAAGATGCGCCGCCAGCGTCGGGCACCCGGCAGCCCCTGAAACAATCCCAGCATATGGCGCGTAATCGCCTTCAGCGGCGCGCCTTGCTTCAGGCGCTCTTCGATGAAGGGCAGCATCCGCTCGACCACGTCATGGCGCGACGGCAGGGGCGCGCCGGTCAGCGCCGAATCGATTTCCGCCAAGCGATAGGGGTCCTGGTAGGCGGTGCGGCCGAGCATGACACCATCGACATGGGCTAGGTGATTTTCCACGTCGGTTATGGACGAAATGCCGCCATTCAGGATGATGGTCAGATCCGGAAAGTCGGTTTTCAGGCGATAGCCGAATTCGTGGCGTAGCGGCGGAACCTCACGGTTTTCCTTTGGCGACAGCCCGTCCAGCACGGCGGTGCGGGCGTGCAGCACAATCGACGATGCGCCGCTTTGAGTTATTTGCTGCACGAAATCAGCGAGATAACTGTATTCGTCGCGCGCGCCCAAGGGTGCAGGTTCGATTCCGATTCGGCATTTTACGGTAACGGGCGTTCCTTCAGCCCCCTCCACCATTGCCGCGACCAGTTCCGCTACGTGGTTGGGGTCGGCCATTAGGCACGCGCCGAACCGGCCCGACTGAACGCGGTCGCTGGGGCAGCCGCAATTGAGGTTGATCGCATCGTAACCCCAGCGCGCCCCCCACCTTGAGGCCTGCGCCAAATCTGCGGCGTCGCTGCCGCCAAGCTGAAGCACGACCGGGTGTTCCGACGGGTCGAAGTCGAGAAAGCGGCTGCGATCCCCATGCAGGATTGCGCCCGTGGTGACCATCTCAGTGTAAAGAACCGAATTGGGACTGAGCAGCCGCAGGAAGTGCCGGCAGTGCCGGTCCGTCCAGTCCATCATCGGGGCGACAGCGAGTATGTTCTGTTGCAAATTCATATAGTTATGCAGTCGTATCGATGTTCTAATCGTGGATGTGTGCACGCTCGCGCGCACTCTTTTACGCGCTATTTAGTTTTATTTCGATCTCTCGGTGCACACAGAGCGCACACGTGGCGACGAATCCTAAACTTGCATCTGGAAATTGGTGTTTCCAGGTCGGGCGCAAGGGCCAGTATGTCAGCGAGGCCTTTCGGAGACAAAAGGATGGCGAGGAATGGGCTTTCGACATCGAGCGAAGGATCGATCGGGGAGCGCAGATTGTAGTTTGAGCCAAGAAGGATCCGCTGACGGTTGGAGACTTGATCGATCTGCACGTGGCGGACATGATTGAGGTCGGCAAGCCGCCCGTTCGGTCTAGTCGTTCACTCTTGAAACGCTCAAAGCGAGCCTAGGAAAAGTAAAGATCGCTGCGCCCCCCGCCAGAAGCTAATCAAGAAGATCATTCGGTATCGTCGGTTCCTTGCGTCGTGACCTAATAGGACTCCTTCTCTCCAATTATGCCAGACCACACACGAAATTACTGACAGACCCCGTCCCAGGCGTCGGAGGCTGCATCGCTCCCTCCGGGCTTCCGCGCTCCTAATCAGTTCCCCTTAGCCAGCGCGGCGCGGACGAATTCGGGATCCTTCGCGATCAACTCCAACAACGCGGCTGCCGGTCCTGATGGCACGCGCCGCCCCTGCTCCATATCCCGCACCGCGCCTACGCTGAACCGGTAGGCGCGAGCGAACTCCGCTTGCGTCATATCCAGCCGCCTGCGCAGGCTCGCGACATCAACGGCCATTGCTCGGCGGCGCAACCGATCCGTCATGTCGGGCGCGACATCCGCGTCGGCCGCTATGTGCCGTGCGATTTCCTCATCTGTCGCCGCATCGGACTTAGACCAATCGTGACTCTTCAGCGCCTTTTGTGCTTCAGCCAGGGTGACTTTCACGGTAGGCATCACTCTCTCTCCTATTTGCCCGGCGCAGCGAAATGATTCGGAAGCCATCGCCGCGCATCGTGTAAACACAAACATGTACGCGCACAGCAATCTCGCCAGTGGCGATCATGCGGATTTCGCCATATTCGCGACGGTCATCGATTTCCAACTCGTGTGGCGCTGACAACAGGATTGCGGCAAAGGCAAACGGTATGCCCCGTTCGGCAATGTTGGCGGCGTCTCACGCGGCGTCGAACTCGATTTCCATATCCGGATAGTACGGCAAAGCCGTATCGCCCAGAAGAGGAAAATTGCGGCATTGCCGTAGTTAATTGGTGAGGAGGCAGGATTGGGAGTAATGGGTGACATTGCGCGCTCCAAAGGCGTTGTTTGTCATCTCATCACATTATCGCGACCAAAAAGATGCGAGGGATTTTGAGGCAGAGCGAGCTACGACGCGCACGCTTGTGTGCAAATTGAGAAGATTGCTTGCCCCGATATGACCGCGCGAATACGCCGCCCAAAGCCCCGCTCATCACGACGTGAAACGAGCAGTTTAGGCGACACCGCTCAAATACCGCTTATAGCGAAAAAATCGCTCTACTGCGGCCAATTGCAAATGGATATCGGATATTTGCGGCCGTGGTCGTTCACGCTGCTGCCGTATGTGATCCAGAGCCTCGGTTCGAAGCCGATTCACAGATATGACCTAATCAATCGGCTTATCGACGGGTTGCTTTTCAGAACGGCCAGAACGCCGATAGCGGAATTCCGAATATTCTGTCGCTGAAACTGAGCACGTCATTTCCCAAGTAGAAGACGATTCCTGTCACCTCCCAGGATTTGCCCGGTCCTTCGCTTTTGAACCAGCGGAGGTTCTTTAGATCGCCGCCGTTGAGGCTTACCGCCGCCTTGATTTCGATCGCGATTAGCGTCCGACCGGATCTGCGCCAGGAGTGGCCCGCGGCGGTTTTTTCAGGGTAACTCGGCGGGGCCGGAGTACCTTGTTAAAATGATCGATGAAGTCGGTGTCCTATGATCTTCATCGCTTTCCGCTTGATATATTCCGTCATCCGTTCTCGCTTTATTTCCGGTTCACGCTCAGCTTCCGGAATGTCGAAGATCGGTTGGCCAAATGTGCGATCGATGACAGTTTCGAGATGATGCGCTGTTGGACGTTGAAGTTTGGCCGGTTGTTTGTTCATAACCTGCGTCGGTCGCGATCATCCTCCGGGCGGCACCTGAATGAAAAGGTCGTCAGTATCGGCGGCCGGAATATGTCCTTATGGCGGGCGGTCGATGGCCAAGGAGAGGTGCTGGATATGCCGGTTCGGCGCCGCCCCAACAAGACCGCAGCATTGAATTTGTTGCGAAAGCTGCTCGAAAGTCATGCCATCCACCCCGAGACGATCGTCACCGATCGGCTGGCATCGTATCGCGCAGCGGCCAAGGTTTTGGACCTCATTGGTGGGCACAAATCCGGCGGGAGGCGTGAGAATAATAGGGCGGAAAGCTCGCATCTGCCGATCCGGCGGCGAGAACGCCAGATGCAGGGATTCAGGTCGCAGGGCTCAGCTCAAAGATTTCTCTCAACCCAGGCCGCGATCTACAACCATTTCAGCGTCCCGCGTCATCTGATTTCAATGGCAACTCTGCGCCTGTTGCGCACCAATACGAATGCTGTCCCGACGGCTGCAACTTTGGCCGCCTGAAATACGCGGTCAGGGTCATTTGCACCCTGGACATGTTAACTTGCCAGGACCGCTAGTGTTCGGCCTCGACATAGGTCATGACAAGGTAAGCGGCCGCATCTTCTTTCAGCGGGTTTCGGTAGGAATGAGGCTTGTCTGCTTCGAACAAGATCGCGTCACCTGCGGCAAGGCGTTGAATCTCGCTTTCGACAGTGATCTCAAGCGTTCCCTGCACAACCACCAGATTCTCAATCGTGCCGGCAGGGTGAGGCTCGGCGCTTTCAATACAGCCGGCCTTCAATCGAATTTCGTAAAATTCCGTCCTGCGTTCGCCATCGAAGGGGAAGAGTGCGCGTGAACTGAACTCGCCGGTGGCAGACGTCAGAATCTTCGTCTGACTCGCTCGCAGCACGCGCATGCGCTCTGCATCATGGGATGTGATGAGTGTTGAGAACGGCACCGCGAATGCGCTGGCGATCTTCCAGACGATATTGATTGTCGGAACGCTGCGCGCGAGCTCTATTTGGTTCAGCATTGCGCGGCTGACGCCCGACATTTTTGCCAGAGCTTCCAGTGAAAGATTACGGCGCTGGCGCAGCCGTTTCATATTCTGGCCGACCAGCACTCCGAGATTCTCGTCGCTGTTCTTGTCGGCGATTATAGTAGGTACGGGAGCTTCGGCCGTACCGATTTTTTTCTTTTGCGCACGTGGTGCCACTGGCTAACTCCGCATGAAGGGAACCCATGCGCCTTCCCGGCGGCTATGCTGCGTTCGCGCATCACATATGGAAAGGCCGCATTTATTCCGTATTCATGCAATTAGACCCGCCGCTTGCGCAGGGCAACCTCTAACCATTGCCTGTATGCATCGCAATTGCGCTTTCGTGTCAGTGGCCAACGAACTTCATCAATTTGAATGCATTGCCGGTAAGGCGAGATCCTCTGCTCTATTCTGCTGCCAATTGTGTGAGATGTGTCCCGCCCCGCACCAGCGGGATGACTTCTTCGCCGACGCGCAAAGCCTCCTCCAAATGCGGCGTACCGGCAAGAATAAAGCCCTCGACGCCGATATCGATCAGCGAGTCGATCGCTTCCGCAGCCTGCTGATAGCTGCCGACAACGCCCAGTGCAGGTGGGTCGCCCAAAGGCAGGAAGCCACCCCAAAATGCCCCGTGTTTCAAATCCTCAAGCCGCTTGTCAGGGCCGGGTTTCAAGTGCGCCGGCAGAATAGATCCGACTGCGTCGCCGCGCATTCTGCCATAGCGCCCCTCAAAGGCCGGCCAATCGACATTCGCCCATGCCCGCCGGATTTCTGACCAGGCTTCTTCCTCGGTCTGTCGGGCAAAGATATTGAAACGCACAGCCGGCTTCACGATGCGTCCTTCCTTTGACGCCAACTCCTTCACGCGATCGAACTTGACCCGCAACTGTTCGATTGGTTCCAAATGGGTCAGGTTGAAGTCGGCATGCTTGCCCTGGGCTTCGAGCGCCGCATCGGACGAGCCGGCGAAATAGAACTCAGGCCATACTTGGCCCGCCAACGGTTCCGGCAGACCTGCATTCTCGACTTGGAAGAACTTGCCCTGATAACTGAACGGTCCGCCGTTCCAGATTCCCTTAAAGACTTCCAGGAATTCTGTCGTTCGGCGATACCGGTCGTCATGGTCGATACGGTCGCCCCACCAAAGCTGCGCCGGGCCGCCGCCTCCGGTGATGATGTTGAAGAGAAGCCGACCTCCGGAAAGTCGCTGCAGACTCGCCGCTGCTTTGGCTGCATAGACGGGGTTCATCCAGGCCGGCTGGAAGGCGATCATCGTGCGGAATGTCCTGGTCTCTCGTGCTATCGCCGCAGCCGCCACCCAAGGGTCGTCCGTGTGGGGGAAAGACGGTATCAACGCGCCGTCGAAGCCGGCGATCTCGATGGCCTTTGCCACTTCGATGATATGTTCGTGATAGGGAATCCCGTCGCCATGGTCATCGCGCACGCCTGGGGCCTGATTCCCGGGTTGCAAAGGCGTCCAGTCGCCGCGTGTGGCCCGCGATGCGCCGATGTCGGACTTGTCCCCGTGCATGGGTATTCGCCAATGGAATTGGACCATCGTATCTCTCCTATAGGATCGGCTAGGCTGCTTCGCTGACGGATAGCCGGGCGCGGCTTCGGACCAGCGGAAGCAATTGTTCGCCGATCCGATAAGCCTCTTCTAGATGTGGGTTGGCCGACAGGATGAACGTGTCGATTCCCAATGTCCGATATTCTTCGAAACGATCCGCCAAAGCTTCATACCCGCCGACAAGGCTTGCGCCGCGCCCTGGTTGAATGAAATCGAGCCCACGCCACAAATTGTGTCCGCTCCCTAAAGTCTGCGGATCGCGGGGCAGGACGACGGCGGTTGGCAGCCCGGCCGTCTTCTCGCCGAACTCGTCCCAAAGGCGTCGGACCTGTGTCCAGGCCGCCTCGTCGGAGTATCGCGCGACGATGTCGGCCTGAAGAGCAAATTTCAATGTCCTGCCGTGACCCGCAGCCAGGGCATCGAGTGTAGCGATGCGACTGGTGACAGCTCCCGGCGTGTCCAGCGAGAGTATGTGGACATCGGCGTGCTTGGCGCTTAGGGCGAGCGCCTCGGGTGTATCGCCTGAGAGATAGACGGTCGGAAAGGGTTGGGCCGACAAAGCGCCAGCGAAGCCACCGTTTTCCACTTCGTAATAACGCCCATGATAGGTGAATGGCGCTTCGTTCCAGAACCCTTTGGCGACATCCAAAAACTCGTCGGCTCGGGCGACTTGCTCGACCACCGACCAGTTATGACCATGCCAAGCACCGGCGCCGGGATCTTCGGTTACAAGATGCCAAGCTAATCGGCCGGTCGTCAGACGCTGAAAGCTGACCGCAATCTTTGCCGCATAGACGGCGGACAGAAAGTGAGCGGGCAGGGCGGGCAAAAGGGTTAATCGCCTTACCTCCCGAGCGAACGCGCCGGCGACGATCAGAGGTTCTTCGCCTGATGCGCTTTGAGGGATCGTCAGCCCGGAAAAGCCGGCGAGTTCGGCTGCACGGGCGATCTGAGACAAGTGATTATAATAACTATACCCATCGCGTTTCGAGCCTGTACGGGCGAATTGATGCTGATGGGTATGCAGGCGATTATAGTCGCCGCGGTTCCATAAATCTTCGCGCAGTGAACGGCCGTCACCGTCTACGGGCAAGCGCCAAAAGAATTCCAAACTCATTGTGTTCTCCGACGAGACGATCCGGAATGAATATTCCGAACCGTCTCACGGAGTTTGCCCGTTTGTCAATTATATGAGACAAAGTGACACTATATAGGAGGATGGGAAGCGAAGAGCGTCAGCCTTTGGCTTCTGCTGCCCGGCGTTCGGATCTGAGTTTGATTGCCGCTTCAAGGGGACGTCGGTCGATCCAGTCTTCGAAGGAGAAATCATAGTCTGAGAAGCCGTGCAGCCAGAGGAATTTCTTCTGCTCCTCGAACAGCTTGAGCCGCTCGCCGGATAGGTTGGGGTGAAGCGATTTGTGAAACCCGTCGCGATAGGCCGCGGCGACCGCATCGCGGCTTCCGAATGTTTCGGTCTGCAGGATGTCGAGGACTCCATCGAGATTATCCGCAGCCCAGTCGGCGGCGCGCAATGTCTGTTCGAGAAAGCGAACGACGAGGTCGAAATGGTTCTCGAGCAAGTCCTCGTGGACGGTAATCGGGCGCGGGGTGCCATTATTGACGCGAAATCGCAGGTCCGGAATGCGATCGAGATCTATACCGACCACCACGCCGGCACGGCGCGCCGCATCGACCGCCGATGCGCCTTTGACATAGACCGCGTCGACCTTGCCATCGACCAGCGCCTGGATATCCCACAGTCCTTCGATCGCACCAGGTGCTCTAGTGGGGCCTTGGAATCCGCCTCTTGCGCCACCGCTGCCAACCTCTACCAAGGAAACGTCATCGAAAGTGAGACCGGCATAAGCCAGGGCGCCCTTGTAGCCGTGCAGCGACATGGCCCGACTGATGCTGGAGCCGCGTGCGTGTTCGGCGATCGGGTTCTGTACGTAGGACGGCAGGGCTAAGCGCTTATCCTTTAGGTCTTTCGCTTCCGAAATGCCGGAATTCGGCCTCACGAGTATGGATTGCCATTCCTCAATCCAGGTAAGCCCGACCAGGCGGGTCGGCGCGCCTTGGGCGCGAGCCGGGATTGCCAGAACGTTTCCCCCTTCGCGAATCAGTGAGGGCAGTTGATGGTCATAGTGATGGCGTCCAAGGCCAAGTTCCCGCGGAGCATCCTGCAGCGTGGAAATCGTGATGCCGTCATCGGCAAATTCGTTCGACAGCCATCCCAACTTATAGGCCAGTCCTGTCGCCGTCGGTACCGGGCACCGTGTAAACCATATCTGGTCGAGCGAAACGGCAAGCGCAGTATCAGGCATCGGTAGGCTTCCTTAATTCGTTGGCGGTCCCCGTCCAGCTGATCGGATCTGGCAGCGGGTCTCACGACGTTATCGACATGCGACGTAATCGTCAATATAACAGATAATGATCTCGCATAGTGCCGAAAGGGACATGCTTCGTCATTCAAATTCATGGCTTGATGATACGGGTCGGTGGGGGGCGTGCATTGGGCTGGTATCGCCCCAAAACCCGCACAAAGAGTGGCGCTTCCCTCACTCCGCCCCATGGCAGATTGCCTAAAACCTGATCGCGTTTGGAGGCGAGAGCGTCATTTGACTGTTCCAGACATCTGTTATATTAGCGCTTTGAATGTTATCACGAACGGCCCGCCGCGATGGACATCGAGTCCGCGAGCGACTTTGTAAAAGGGATGTAAAAAACGATGAATGCGATTCTCCTACGGTCAGTAAGTCCGCTTGCCATTGCCGGTAGTTTGTTGGTGATTGGCACCGCGACAGCTCAAGTAAATCCATCTTCCGACAATCTGGTTGTCGCTAGTTCGGATCAGATGCCCTCGGGCTCCAGCGATTCGGCAAATGGCGTCGAGGAAATTGTCGTGACGGCGACGAAACGCTCGGAGAAGGCGCAGGATGTTCCGATTGATCTAACGGTTATCGGGCAAAACGACCTTCAAGATCGGCCGCAAATCAAGTCGGCTCAAGACATCATTTTGTTCATTCCCAGTGCGCAGGGGCCCACGACCGAAGGGCAATCTCGGCCGCGCTACTTTGTCCGCGGCATCGGAACAAACAATGTGAACTTCAATGCTATCAGCCCGCTCGGTACCTATTTCGACGATATTTATATCGCCAATGTCTACGATCAGGCTCTTCCGCTCTATGACCTGGACCATGTCGAGGCCTTGTCAGGCCCGCAAGGCACGTTGTGGGGGAAGAACGCCAACGCTGGCGCGATCAATTTCATCTCAAAAGCGCCGACATTCACCCCAAATTTGGGGGGCTATGGAACGCTGGCTTATGGAAGCTTCGGCGAGATTCGCGCGGAGGGCGCACTCAACGGCGTGCTTGTCGACGATAAGGTCGCGGCTCGTTTGTCGTATTTTCATGACAGCCAGGATGGCTGGCAGACCAACATCGTTAACGGCGAAAAATACGGCAGTGGCTCCGACGACGCTGCGCGTCTTCAGCTTTTGGTCACGCCGATCGACGACCTCAGTGCCCTTGTGAATTTCCATTTCCGGCGCGCCGACAGTCAAGGCAGGGCCGCCGGATTTATCACCGATACTCTCGATGGCTTTAATCCCGCGACGACCTTCACCCCCTTTTACAAAGGGGTGCGGCAGCCTGCGAGCGCATACGATCAAGTGAATGTCGCCGGTCCTAACAACGACCAACACGACGAAAAGGGCGGATCGGTGAAGGTCAATTGGGATCTCACCGATGCGACGCTTACCTCTATCTCGGGGTATGAACGCAACGACCGCGAAGCGACGACTGGCGCCACAGGCGGTGTGCCGGTTGCGGGCATTCCCGCGCCGCCGGCAGCCTTGAACCCCGCTCTTCGTCAGTTTTATGGCCCGGCGCCTGCGAACTCGATTCCGTCGAGCGCGGTGACTGCCGACACCTCGTTCTGGCAAGTCAGCCAAGAGTTGCGCTTGGCTTCGCCAACCAATCAACCCTTCACATGGCTTGCCGGACTATATGCGTTCTGGGAACAGCAGAATACGCTGACCCAGACCGCAGTGCTGGCGCCCAACGTCGGCTCTATCGGTACCGCAGCCGCGGCTACTTCAGGCGCTTTCGGTCAGGGGCCGTCGTCTCCGCAGTTGACTTATTTTCCCTGGAAGCAAGACACGCTGAGTTATGCCGCCTTCGCCAATCTCGGTTATGAGGTTACGGACGATTTCAAGGTGAGTTCGGGCGTTCGCTGGTCGACTGAGCATACGTCCATCAATAGCTCGCTCAGCGATCTTCCAGGCGAAAGCCAGGCTGCGCTCAACGCCAATCCGGTGGCATTGAATAATATCAATTTGTCGAATTACACGAACGTCGCGACAAATCAGATCGCGAGCTTCGGCCAATCGCAAACCCATCGCCCCTGGACTTACGACTTCACACCGGAATACAGGGTTACAGAGGATATTCACGCCTATTTCCGCTATGCTCATGGTGTATTGCCGGCAAACTATTCGTTCCAGCCGCTCCTCAATTCAGCGGGGAAATCTCTCGGGACATTCCAGCCGTTCGCCCTCAAGCAGGAAATATTGGATGACTTTGAACTCGGCCTAAAAACACAATGGTTCGACCATCGTCTGACGGCGAACGGCAGCCTGTTCCATTATGATTACCAAAATCCGGCGATCAACGTACCCACCGTCGTTCCAGGATTGGCGGTGCCTGCGGTGCTGTTCCGCAATGCTGGTGGAGAGTCGGTGGACGGTGGCGATATAACGCTGAATGCACGGGTAACCGAGCAGTTCATTGTAGGTGGAAATGTCGGGCTCTTGAGGACCGTATATATCAATGACGCGGTCAATCAGGCGGCCGGTGTCGTTGGGCAGCAGGCACCGCGGTCACCGCACGTGACGCTCGCAGCCTATGGGTCCTATGATCAGACGCTAGGCGACTACGGCGATGTCGTCTTTGCGGCCGACACCAATTTCAAGACGACCACATATTTCTACCCAACGGCCACAACGCAATCGGTTCCAAATGCGGCCGGATTCGTCGATCGTCAAAAGCAGGGGCCGTACGCGCTGGTCAATGCCAATATAACCTGGAATCCGGTTGCCGACGGTCCCTATGCGTTTCAATTTTCGGTCCTCAACCTTCTTGACCGGCGTTATATCGATCTCGAACTGCAGAACGGTTACGGGGCGAATGCGGTCTATAACGGGCAGCCGCGGAGCTTCCTGTTTTCGGCAACCTATAAGTTTGGCGGTCCGGAAAAGTCCCCCGCATCCAGCCAAGCGGCCTATGTTCCGCCACCTGTTATTGCTCCCGCACAAGCGCCGCGAAGCTATCTCGTCTTCTTCGATTTCAACAAATCGGATTTGACGCAGGATGCGGTTCGCATCGTCGATCAGGCGGCGAAGAATGCGGCGCCGGCAAAGGTTACGAGGCTCGAAGTTACGGGTCATACCGACACGGTCGGATCGGATGCCTATAACCTGCGCTTGTCGCGGCGTCGGGCCGAATCTGTCGCCGCTGAACTTGAGGCGCAAGGTATTCCATCGAGCGAGATCGAGATCATCGCGAAAGGAAAAAGAGATTTGCTGGTACCCACTGCCGATGGCGTCCGCGAACCTCAAAACCGTCGGGTACAGATCGTCTATGCAGGCGTATCTGCCTGATTAAACGATCGGCTCGTTTGCTGCCCGGTTGCCGTAGGCGCCGGGCAGAAAACGATTCAAAGCTTACAATGGGGACGTCTCTAATGGCCGCAAACAAGCAAATTGCCTATGCGGGTTCGTAGCTTTCCAAATCCAATTGAACCGAGAATGTGTCATTCAGATATTGAATACGAAGGGTGGGATCAGCGAACGGCAATTTCGCGGCATAGATTGTACCATCCAGACGGACGCTTCTTGTCCTGCCGTCCGCCAGACGTCCCCATACAATGACGGATCCCAGCGGGGGCGAGGGTTTGACCGAGACATGCAGAGCAGATGTCACGGTTCCCGCCGGTACGCCTGACAGCGTAGTTTGAATATCGAATGGAAAGTCGTCCCAATCAGATCCGTTAGCTTTGTCGACCAAGTTATTGGGTGTGAACATTGCGCACCTCTCCTTCTGGCGGTTGCGAAGACCCCAGGGTAAAGGTTTTCGAATGATCGTCAATATAGCATATTATAATCCGCTATATTGTTGATTGCTTGCTTTCGTTGATATACCTTCGACCGCAGAAATACTGCAGTGCGATCTGCGGCGAGAGCGGTCGCGCGCCAGTTCGATGGACCAATAATGAAGAATTCCCCGCTGTTACGATGTCTGGCTATTTATCGAGAGATGCCGGTGCGGTTTTTGATTACCGCAACCCTGTTCACGATCGTGAATGGCAGCCTCGCCGGACAGCAATGGCTGATCGGTCGCGCAGTGAACGAAGTCGGTCACGGGCTGGTGGTTGTTCGTGCGGCAGACGGCAGTCTGGATTACCACCGCGCCATATTTTGGCTGATGCTTTTGACGGCGGTCGCCCTTGTCAGAGGAATTCTGCAGTTCGTCGCCGGTCTGACTTCGCTTAGCATCGGACAGGCGCTTTTGACCCGCATTCGGGCTCGGATTTTGACTCAGGTGCAGCGCCTCGATCTGGCCTATCACTGGCTGCATGGGGTGGGGGAACTGATCACGCGCACGACGCGGGACTCAGACAAGGTTCGCGACGCGCTGATCAATTTCTGGCGGCAGGTATTCGAGACAACGACGATCATTTTGGCGTCGGTCGGGATACTTTGCTGGTATGCGCCGTGGCTAGGCATCGTGCCTTTGATCCTGATGCTGAGCGGGCTTTCGATCCTGGTGCTGCAGACCGATCGCCTTGTCGCGCTCGATCGCGCCGTCGGAACGGCCTATGACGCAGTCAACCAGGACCTCACCGAAGGTGTGAACGGGGTTCGCGTGATAAAGGCATTCGGCTTGGAATCTGCGCGCATCGCGGGATTCAATGCTCAGGTCACCGCTTTTACGGTCGAGGCGCGCTCGGCACTTCTCTACGCGGCCTTACGGGTTCCCATTCCTCAGATCGTCATCGCGCTCGGTCATGTCTGGGTATTGGCCTATGGCGCCCATCTCGTGGGCGCCGGTCGTCTCAATATCGGTGAACTGGTCGCATCGCTTCTGGTTGCGAACACGCTGGTTCTGCGTATCGAAGGCATCGGGAGGGTTATGCAGGTTTTTGCCGATGCCCGATCGTCGGCGGCGCGGATATGGGAGGTTCTCGACGCTAAACCGCAGATTCTGGCCGGGACATCTACAGTTTTTGCCGGTCCGCTCGGCGTAAGCTTGGATTGCGTGAGCGTCGCTGCGCCGGGAGGAGGCAGCGATATTCTGCACGACTTGTCGTTTCGCATCGAACCTGGCGAACTCGTGGCCCTGGTCGGCACGACAGGGTCGGGCAAGAGTACTTTGATGGGGTTGCTGCCGCGCCTGGTCGACGCGGATGACGGCTCAGTTTCGATCGGTTCGTCCCAGGATGGCTGGCACAACCTCAAGGATCTCGATATCGGTCAGTTGCGTCGGCGCGTACATGTCGTGCCGCAGGAAAGCTTTCTTTTCTCCGACACTTTAGCTGAAAATTTGCGCATGGGTGCGCCCGACGCCAGCGAAGACGAGCTGCGCGAGGCGTTGCAGTTGGCGTCCGGCGAAGAAATTCTGGATGGTTTGCACGACGGTTTCGACGCCAAACTCGGCGATCGCGGCGTAACCTTGTCGGGTGGACAAAGACAGCGTCTATGCCTGGCGCGGGCACTCCTGGCGAACCCGGCAATTCTGGGGCTAGACGATGCCACGAGCGCCCTAGACGCTGCGACCGAGCGCGTGGTTCTAAACAATATCCGCAGTTTCCGCGACCAAACCGGGCGGGCGGTCACCGTGCTGATCGTGTCCAGTAAACTATCGACCATCTTGCTCACCGACCGTGTCCTGCTGCTGGCTAACGGCCGTATAGCGGCTCATGGAACGCATGACGAATTGGCGGCGAGCAGCCCTGAATATCGCGATTTGATGGGACTCTAGCCATGGCACTCCCGCGGGGCGAAAGCGCCCTTTCCGACATCGAGCTTGAGGAACGACTGGCCAAAAGTGCGCTTGACCGCAGCATGCTGAGCAGGGTCGCTCCGCTGCTTCGTCCAGTGCGCGGTCGCATCGCCGCCGTGATCGCCATCGAAATTTTGCTTGTTGTGGCCGTCTTCCTGCGTCCGCTCCTAATCGGCAGGCTGATCGATCACGGCTTCGCTCACACCAAGCCGCACTGGCAGGTGAACCAGGGCGTCGTCACGTGGATCAGCCTCGCCCTTGTCGCGACTTGGGTGACCCGATTCAGCCTCGGTGGCGTGTCCCAGTATTTGGCGGGAACTGCAGCCATTCGGGTTTTGAATGCCTTGCGCATGCGCGTGTTTGCTCATGTGCAAGGACTGAGCGTCGGCTATTTCGACCGTACAAAAGCGGGGCGGATTATTTCCCGCGTGGATCGTGACGTCGACACTTTGGAGCCATTGCTGATCCAGGGACCACCCGAATTCCTGTCTGCCGTCCTGCGCTGCGCGATGTCCGGAATCCTACTTTGGTCGATCACACCCAGCCTGTTTTTCAGCCTGGTGGGCATCGTACCGATCCTTTTTGGGGCAACCGCGATCTTCAAGCGCATATCACAAAAGAACTGGGCGCGGGTCGCAGAGAATCGCAGCCGATTCAGCGCGCATCTGGTCGAAACCGTGTCGGGCGTCCGGCTGCTGAAACAAACAGTGCGAGAGCACTCCAACCTGCAGCGCTACCGGCAGTTGCTTCACGAGTTCGATTCTTCTCTGGTGAAGGGCAACTTGCGTTCGGGGTGGTTCGCGCCGTTCACCGCAGTGCTAACCACGATGGCGATGGCGGTTGTAATCGTGGTCGGCGCGCGCGGAATTGCCCTTGGCACGGTGACATTGGGTCAGGTCGCCCAAAGCCTGTTCTATGTTTTTATGTTCCTCGGTCCGCTGCAGGAACTCAGCGATCTGTTCGAACGCTATGCCAGCGGTATGGCTTGTGCGCAGCGGATATTCCTGATGCTCGACACCAAGGCCGAGATAACCGATCGGCCCAATGCCGTAGAATTGTCGTCAGTCCGGGGCGACGTCGGGTTCAAGAATGTGCGGTTCGCTTATGACCCGCGCAAAGCCACGCCTGTGATCCGGGATTTGGATCTGCATGTACCGGCCGGCGAGGTGCTCGCCATTGTCGGTCCCACCGGTCACGGCAAGAGTACTTTGGTTCAGTTGCTGACGCGCTTCTACGACGTTGGCGAAGGTGCCGTGACGATCGATGGCCACGATGTCCGTGATATCAATCAGCACAGCCTGCGGCGTCACGTCGGGGTTGTGCTGCAGGATAATGTGCTCTTCGGTGGAACGATTCTCGACAATCTGCGGCTTGCGAAACCGGATGCCACGGATGCGGAGCTTATCGCCAAGGCGCGGGAACTCGGGGCAGATGAAATCCTCGAAGGGCTTCCTCATCAGTACCACACGAATGTCGGCCCCTCGGGCGCGCGTCTTAGCCATGGTCAGCGGCAGCTAGTTTGTCTCACCCGGGCCTATGTCGCAGACCCGGCAATTCTTGTCCTCGACGAGGCGACTTCGGCAGTCGATGTTCATACCGAACGCCGCATCCAGCGCGCTCTGCGTCGGCTTTGCGAAGGACGCACAGCGATTATTATTGCGCACCGGTTGGCCACAATTCGCGACGCTGACCGGATCGTGGTCATCCGGCATGGCCAAATTGCCGAACTCGGCAATCACCGGACACTTATCAACGCCGGTGGCCCCTATTCGGCTCTCTACCAAGCCTATGAGACAGATAGCATCGGCGTTGTTGCCGAGAGCGTGCAGGTCCAGGCGGCGGCTGAATAGCGCCGTCTGCAGTTCATCAGCCGACGTTAGATAGAATAATTGATTGGCGCTGGGTTATGGAACTCGCCCAGGATTTCCTTTTTCAGCTTTAATATGCGGCTGTCTTCGCGATCTCGCGGCTGTGTCAGTCCGACGTCGATAACCTTGCTGATGCGTCCCGGCCGCGGCTGCAGCACGATGACCTGATCGCCCAGGAACACCGCTTCTTCGATATCGTGGGTGACCATGATCATGGTCACTCCCTTCTGCAGCCATATGCGCTGCAATTCCTCCTGCAGATAGAGCCGGGTCAGCGCATCGACGGCGCCCAGCGGCTCATCCAGAAGCAGGATGTCCGGCTCGTTAACCAGGGCGCGTGCGATCGCCGCGCGTTGCGCCATGCCGCCTGAGACCTGATGGGGATAGGCCTTTTCGAATCCGTTCAGGCCGACCAGTGCGATGTGATCCTTGACCAGCAGCCGCTTGGTCGCGGTATCGATCGGCCGGCTTGAAAAGGCGCTGGCGATGTTCTGCTCGATCGTCAGCCAGGGGAATAGCCGGTGATCCTGGAAGACAAGCCCACGATCCAGGCTTGGTCCCGAAACAGGGCGTCCTCCGAACAGTATCTCGCCTTCGAAATCGCGGTCCAACCCGGCGATCAAGCGAAGCAGTGTCGATTTTCCGCAGCCGCTGGCGCCGACGATCGTAATGAATTGGCCTGGCTGGGCGACCAGGCTGATGTCCTGCAGCACCGGTAGTGGTCTTCGGTCGATATTGAAGCTCTTGCTGA
The DNA here is from genome assembly GCA_003165335.1 of Rhodospirillales bacterium. GTDB lineage: Bacteria > Pseudomonadota > Alphaproteobacteria > BOG-932 > Roseiterribacteraceae > BOG-932. The sequence continues at coordinate 21,888 of PLTD01000259.1, forward strand.
CGTTGCGCACGACCAACTCAGTCGCGTGATGCCGCCTTGCGACGGCAATGGATGGTGGTTCGTGGGTTTCCCGAGCGCGGTTCGCGGTGGGCAACTGGACGATCTTGCTTACGGCCATTTGTGGTCTCTCGATGGTCTGGTCAGGAAAAGGCGGGACGCCAGCGCAAAAGATGCCGTTCCAGGGCGGTGACGGCCGCGTTCATCGCCCAGCCGGTACCGCCAACTAGCAGTATGCCAAGAACGATCATGTCGATTCTGAACTGCTCGCGGCCGGCCTCCAAAAGATTGCCGAGGCCGGGTGCGGCGGACAGGAACAGTTCGGCGCCGATCACCGATATCCAGGCGAAGGACAATGCGAGCTTCAGGCCGGTCAGCACGCCCGGAAGGGCATAAGGGACGAGCACGAACCGCAGCCGGTAGAGCAGCTTGAAGCGATAGAGCGCAGCGACTTCGCGATAGGCTGTCGGCAGGTTGCGAACGCTCTCATAGGTATTCAGAGCCATAGGGAAAAAAGCTGCCAAGGCGACGAGCGCAAGCTTGGCACTTTCACCCATGCCGAACCAAAGCCCGAGCAACGGTACGAGGCCAAAGATGGGAATCTGTCTCAAAGCCGTCAGTAACGGTCCGAACAGCCGGTCCATCCAGAAGGAAACTCCGAGAAGCAATCCGATCGCAGTACCGATCGATCCACCGATGGCGAAACCCAAGACAACCCGGAGCAGGCTGGCGCGGTAATTCTCCCAAAGCGCGCCGCTTTTGACTAAATCTAATCCTGTATCGAAGACCGCACCGATCGACGCATCTTGGAAAAGCGGCCCTGACGCTTCGTGCCCTTTTAGCGCCCAGACGAAGAATATCAATGCAAGCGGCACCGTGCCGCGTAGATCGGGGAGATGGGGAAATCTCGCTTTATGCTTGTTCATTGTGGACATCCCGGTGACTTACCTTGAGGGCAATTTCCAGCTTGAGAAATGCGCTTCGACCTGCCGCAGCATTTGGTCGAGAATGAAGCCGACGACGCCGGTCACCACGACACCGACCATGACAACGTCGATCTGAAACATCTGGCGGCCCCAATCCATCATGTGGCCGATACCGCTGCTGGCGGCGAAGAGTTCGGCCGCAACAACGATCATCCAGCTGCGACTGAGCGCAAGTCGAACTCCCGTCAGGATTGAGGGTAGAGCCGCCGGTAGCACCAGGCTCCGCATCAGGGCCAATCGGTCGAATCGGAATAGAGCTGCGACGTCTTTTAGGTGACGCGGTACGTTGCGCACGCCGTCCAGAGTGCTGAGCGCGACGGGAAAGAAGGCGGCGTTCGCGATGATAATGATCTTGAAGGTTTCGCCGATCCCGAAGGCGACGATCAGCAACGGGGCCCAGGCGATGAACGGAACTTGCCGAATGACCGTGAAGAGCAGGCCGAAATAGCGTTCGAGCGCGGGATATAACCCCATCGCCATACCTGCGATGAGGCCGGCCCCCGCACCGATCGCGAATCCGCTCAGAACCCGTGCCCCGCTCGCTTTGATATTGTCGATTAGCTCGCCGTCGGCGAGCAGGTCGAGAAAGGTCCGAAACACCTGCTGGGGAGGGATGAGGATATTCGCGGCGAACAGATGCGTCTGTGCAACCAGCTCCCAGACCCCGATCAAGATGAAGGGGGAGAGCAGGGATGGAAGCCGCTTGAGAAGCCACCCGAATGCGGGAGAAAGCTGCATATTCTACAACACCAATTAGTATTTTAGTTTTGTACCACGATGCCATCAGCATAATTGCGGTGTTTGACCGCGTCCAGCAGATTATCTAATATAGTGGACATTAATCCGAAATAGCGCGACGGTCCAGCCGTCGACTTTTCGACAGATCCGTTTCAACTTGAACCGAGAAATCCCATGCTCCTGAGCAGATTTTCCGCCGTCGCCCTCGCCGTAGTGTCTTTGTCGATATCGGCCCTGCCGGCACGTTCGGAAACCCCGCCGTCGGTCATCCGTATAGGGCTTCCCGGAAGCATTGGGACCGACATGCGTGGCGGGCGTCGAAGCGCGACAAATGCGGAACTGGTGGAGGCTGTGAACAAGGAGTTCGAAAACAGCGGGATCAAAATCGAGTGGAGCTATTTCGTCAATGCCGGTCCCGGCATCAACGAAGCCTTCGCCGCCGACCAGATCGATTTTACGGAATACGGCGATTTTCCTGCCGTGATCGCACGGTCAGGCGGCATTAAGATCAAGCTACTTGCGCCGGGTTCGCGCGGCGCCAGCGAATCCTATTTGGTGGTGCCGTCGGATTCCACTGCCAAATCGATTGTTGACCTCAAAGGGAAGCGCGTCTCGGTCAATATGGGGCGGCCATGGGTGCTGGCGCTCACCCGTCTCGTGGAATCGAATGGGCTGAAGCTGTCCGACTTTCAGCTTTACAATCTCGTTATGCCTGACGGTGACGCCGCAGTGGCCGCTCATAGCGTAGATGCAACCTATACGTTGGATGGGCTCCAAGTTCAGGCGCAAGGGGGAGGAAAGATCATCTGGTCTACCCGCGATGCGCCGCTGGATTGGAAATTCACGGCCGAGTTGTTTGGCGCTGAGACGTTCATCGACAAATATCCTGAAACCACCGCACGCCTAGTGGCGGCTGCGATCCGTTCGGCGCACCATAATTCGCTCCCTGAAAATCGCGACGAGTACATACGCAACTATGCCGAGGGACAGTCGATTCCCTACGATCTTGTCGCTGAAAGCTGGAAAGGCAAGGATCTCAAAGCGGCCTTATCGCCGCTGTTCGATCCTTTCGTTACTGCGCATTACACCGATGTGATTGCCTTCGCGCTACAGAACAAGCTCATACGCACGACATTTAATGTCGATGACCTGCTCGAGCCGAAATTCGCCAATCAGGCGCTCATCGCCTTGCAGTTGACCGATTTCTGGACGCCGGTCGATGGGAAGGGCAACCCGCTCCCCGCGCTGGCAAATGTTCCCACCCACTGAAGCTTTCGGCGAATCGAAGCGCGGCGTCGCATGTCTCGCCGACCGAGGAGCAGGGTGCTCACGAATTCGCGCTCAATCTGAGGCCATAATCCCGCAAGCGACGGGCGCCTTTATTGCTGATCATCTACTATATAGACGGAATTGTTTTTATATTGACACACGCGTGCAATCATGGGATTTGAATCCGTTATAACAGATACTCGGATGGCCGGACTGACCCCGATACCCAATCCGCGTTCCAATATTCAAGTTTCTTCAAGTCTCTTCTTGTGAAGGAGTTATTCATGTCTGCAGCCCCCGGTCTTACCGACGACGCCCGCGCATTCGTCACGCGCACTCAAGCAGAGGCGCGCAAAGCCGTTCAAGTACTCAAGGAAACCCGCGTACTGTCGCCCAGCGGAACGCTTTTCTTTACGGTTCGGATTCCGGGCGAGGAAAAGCTGATCAATCTTGCCCATACCGGCCCATGGGGTGTCGATCCGGACGGCTTCAACACCAATGTCGTCGGTTTCGATGGAACCGCATATCTGGGCAAGGTCAACGGACCGGCCGAAGGACGCTATACGAAGCTCTTCAGGCAGTATCCGGACATCCAGGCGATCTCGCATGTCCATACCCCCCATCTAGGCGCCTATTCGCAGGCGCATGCTGTCCTTCCGCTGCTTTATGTGCCGAACCGCCGGTTCCGCTTTTCGGCGGAAATTCCCGTCTATGTCGACCGCAGGCAGGCTGAGGTCGATTTCATCCTCGACTCGCTGGCCAAGGATAAGGAAGTGCCGGCGATCGTGGAGGCTAATGGCGGCGCTACCGTGTGGAGTTGGAAAGGCCTCATCGGTTTGGCGAACGACATTCTTCTTCTCGAAGAGGGCGCACAGTTTCAATTATTGGCCGCGGCGCTGGGTGGCGCACTTCCGTTCGGTCCCGGCGTGCTGCAGCAGCAATGGCGCATGGGTGGCCTCGTGCCTCCGGATGCAACGGTCGACGACGATGGCACGATCCACGCCTTGGCGGCCGAGTGATCCAACTTCCAGGGGGAGGGCCGGCGCCAGTTTTTGGGCCGGTCCTTTCCATGAACTCCAGAACGGCAGCGCCCGGGAGAAAATTTTGAGCAAGAAGAAGCGGCAACTTGTGCTGGGCGTGTTCCTAACCCGGCACGGCCACCATCCGGGAGCTTGGCTGCAACCCGAATCGGTCGGCGGTGGTGACCCCGATTTCGCCTATTGGACCAAGCTGGTGAAAACTGCAGAGCGCGGGAAGTTCGATACGGCTTTCTTCGCGGATTTCGTGGGTCAGGGCGGCGATACGATTGAGGGCATCGAAAAACGAGCGTCCTTCCTGGAGTTCGAGCCTTTAACGCTTGCGGGCGCTCTGGCCGGCGTCACCAAGGATATCGGGCTGGTGGCGACGGTGAACACCAACTTCAACGAGCCCTATAACCTAGCCCGCCGCTTGGCTTCTCTCGACCATCTGACCGGTGGAAGGATAGGCTGGAACATTGTTTCCTCCCTTGGCGAGGGTGCCGCGAAAAGTTTCGGGGTAGAGGATCCGCTTGAGCATGCCGCGCGGTACGAGCGTGCCGGCGAGTTTGTCGATCTCGCCAAAAAACTGTGGGACAGCTGGGAAGACGGGGCCTTCGACCACCCCAATCGCGAGACTCGCACCTACCTCAACCCGGCGCACGCCCACCCGGCTCATCATGACGGCAAGTACTATAAGCTGGATTCGCTGCTCGATATCGCGCGCGGACCACAGGGTTATCCGGTCTTTGTACAGGCGGGCAACTCCGACACCGGCCGTGAATTCGCGGCCAAATATGCCGAGATGATCTATGCATCGGCGCAAACGCTCGAAGATGCCCAAGCTTACTATAACGACGTTAAGAGGCGCATGCCCAAGTATGGGCGCCACCCCGACCAACTGAAGGTCACGCCTGGCCTATCCTATGCCATCGGCAGCTCGGAGCAGGAAGCGCAGGACAAATACGCGGCGGTCCAGAACGCAGTCGACTTCTCCGGACAGCTGAATCTGATGGGTGTCGAGGTGAGCGGGTATCCGTTGGACGGCCCCCTACCCGACAATTTGCCCGAGCCGGCGAACGGCAAGGGCCGCTGGATACAGCTAAAGACGCTGGCGAGGCGGGAAAACCTGACAATCCGCCAGCTGATTCTGCGTTTCAATGTCGTACGCGGCCATCGCGTCGTTATCGGTACACCGGTAAGCGTCGCCGATCAGATCGAGGATTGGTTCGTCAATGGCGGTGCGGATGGTTTCAATCTGATCCCGCCTGTTTTGCCGAGTTCGCTCGACGATTTCGTCGATTTGGTGGTACCGGAGCTTCAGCGCCGGGGAATATTCCGGACGGAATATGAAGGCCGCACCTTGCGCGAAAATATGGGCCTGCTACGGCCGCCCAACCAATTCGCGCATGAGGATTCCGAACGGCCGGCACTTCTGAAGGCAGGATAAGTCATGAGCCTTTTCAGTCCTATCCGGCTCGGCGCGGTCGAGGTTTCCAACCGGATCGTGATGCCCCCCATGGGTCGAACGCGGGCGGATAAGGACCGGGCGCCAACCGCGCTGATGGAAACTTATTACGCGCAGCGCGCGAGCGCCGGCCTGATCATCAGCGAAGGCAGCCAGGTATCGCCGCTCAGCATCAGCCGTCCCGGCTCGCCAGCAATCCACAACGATGCGCAGGTTGCCGCATGGCGACGCGTGACCGACGCCGTGCATTCCCGCAACGGCCGGATTTTTCAGCAGCTCAGCCACCATGGCCGACGGGTGCTGCAATCGCGCCTGACCGAGGGTCAGCGTCCGATAGGGCCATCGGCGATTGCCGCGCCCGGTTTTCTGGAAACCAAGGCAGGCAAAGAGGCGTTCGCTGTGCCGCGCGCTCTGGAAATTCCTGAGATTGTGGTTCTGGTAGACGAGTATGGGGCCGCCGCGCGCAATGCCGAGGCTGCGGGATTCGACGGTGTCGAAATCCACGGCGCAAGTGGGCTTCTGGTCGACCAGTTTCTGCGGGACGGATCAAATAAGCGTACCGATCGCTACGGCGGATCTGTCGAGAACAGGGCCCGTTTCCTGCTTGAGATCGTCGATCGCATCGCCACGGTTCTTGAGTTTGGCCGGATCGGCGTCCGGCTTGCGCCGCATTTTCAAGGCGACCTCATCGCCGATTCCGATCCCGCGGCGACCTTCGGTTACGTGGCAGCTGAATTGGGTCGACGTCGCATTGCTTATCTGCATCTGGTCGAGCCGTTGTCGCTCGCTGAGGATAAGCGTCTTGCTGCCGAATTGCGTCGGACGTTTGGCGGACCGGTGATCGTCTGCGGTGAGTTCACGCTGGCCGATGCGCAACGGATTGTGGCGGAGGGAGGGGCCGATCTTGTCGCTTTCGGCCGCGCCTATATCGCCAATCCCGATCTGGTCGAACGATTCCGAAGCGACGCGCCGCTCAACGTGCCCGACCCATCGACCTTCTATAGCGGCGGCGCCGAGGGATACGTCGACTACCCGACCTTATGACGGCGAACCGCGCCGATTGACCAAACAGAGGATGAAGACCATGCCAGAAAAGCTCGACACGCTTTGGTATACCCGCTGCCCAGTACCGACTGCGCTTGGTATTGCTGTCCAGAAGCGCTGGCTTGAGGATGCGATCCGCAGCCATGGGGCGAAGGTAGAATCGCTTCGGGAATCGAACGATCAGGCTGTACGGGAATCCCACTTCAGCCATACATTGAAAAATTCGGTCCGACACGGCGGCAATATTCCGGCGATCGGGGCCAAGGCATTGGGGCGCGATACGCGCCTCATCGGCCTGTCGTGGGCCGATGAGGCTCAGCTGATCCTGGCCAGTCCCGAATCTGGCATCCGCACGGTTCGGGATTTGAAAGGGCGCCGATTTGGCCTGCCGAACTGGAAAAATGTCGAAGTCGATTTTACCCGTGCCCAAGCGATCCGCGGGCTCGAAAACGCTCTCAGCCTTGAGGGGCTGGCGGTCAGCGAGGTCGAGCTGGTGGATTACGATCGAGACAACAGCTTCAGCGACGAGGCTACCAAAAATGTAGGCGGCACGCTGGTCAATGTCAGCCGGGCTCGAAACTCAAATCTGGAAGTCATTGGGCTGCTGCGCGGAGAGGTCGACGCGATTTTTCTCAAGGGCGCACATGGCGCACAGGTTGCCAGCCAATTCGGGTTGGTGACAGTCATCGATACCGGCAGCCATCCCGATCCGCTGATTCGATCGAACAATGGGACGCCGAGGACACTGGCTGTCGACGGCAATCTGATCGACAACCATTTCGATGTCGCCGTTTCGATCGTCGAGCAGGTGTTGCGCGCCGAGACCTGGGCCGAGGCGCATCCCGAAGAGACCCGGCGTTACCTGGCGCGGGAAGTCAATGCCAGCGAATATTGGGTTACGGTGGCCTACAGCGAAAATGCTCATAAGCGTTTGAGGACGGACCTATCCGATCAGTCGGTCAATGCTTTGCAACATTTCACCGATTTTTTACACCGCTGGAAGTTCATTCCGCGGACGTTTGACGTGCGGGATTGGATCGATGTGCGCCCGCTTGAACAGGCGCGGAACGCAAAGATCGCGGTCTGAAATAATGCCGGCCCCGAGGCAGTTCGGGGCCGGCATTTCGCTTGCGTCAGCCGGCGTAGGCTTTCGACTTCTCCCACAGACCGGTCCGCGACCACTGAACTTCCAGGGCTCCCGGCGTGTAGACCTTGGCGCCGCCGATCTGTTCGGCGATCGCCTGGAACTTTGCCGACTCTTCGATCAGGAGGATCAGTTGGGCGGTTTTCGTGATGCCGCTGCCCCAGAAATTGGCGCCGCCGTTGGATTCTAGGATACCGGGCGGCGGAGCAAGCTCAGGATGATTGTTCAGGCGCTCGCGGATGATGTCCAGGACGGCGCGCTTGCGCTCCAGATGGTTGGGGATCTCGCGTGCAAGAAGATGGCGCTGGGCCGCGACATACAAAATCGGGAACGGCTTATGCGCCAGGGACCAGGCCGCCAGATAAGGCGTGTGGGCGTGGATGAATGTGTCCGCCTCAAGGCGCGGTTCGTTTAGCACCGACTCCGGATGATCCGAGAATTTCGACAATCCGATATTCAACTCATTATTGCGCGACCACGGCGGCGGGAAGCCGACCGTCAACAACAGATCCCGGTCCGGTATCTTATGCGCGATGTTGAAGATCAGGCTCGCGGCCAGAGTTCCCGATTTCTTGAGGAAATCGAAAGCATGCGCCGCATCGCTTTTTGCCTCGTCGACATATTTTGCGAGTTCCACATCGGTCTTGGTGTTCGACATTTCGTAACTTCCTCTCCATTGGAATCGGGTAGGCGGGCCCTGCGGGGCGACCGTCCGCCGCAACACTAGCCTGTATCATGGCTATGTCAATATAACAGAGTATCATCTACTATGTGATCAATAGCTGAGCTCAGGCGGTGTCCGCCGAGCTTCTGGCCGCTGGCTTACAGCCATTCCGACAGTGATTTAGGGAGTATATCGTGGAGATACACTGGTATTTGGTTCCACAGGAAGGACGCCTCCCGTTCCTGCAGCACAGCCGCAATGCCGGCGGCCGCTCGGTTCCCAACTACGACTTTTTCCGGCAGCTCGCCGGTGCGATCGACTATAACGGCTATTCGGGGGCGCTGCTCGCGACTGGCGGCGGAGGGCACGATGCCTGGACAGTGGCGTCGTCGCTGATCCCGCTGACGGAGCGCATGAAGTTCATAATCGCTCAGCACCCCGGCTTGACCGCGCCACTGTTGCTCGCCCAGCAGGCAGCAACCTTTGATCATTTCTCGAAGGGGCGGTTGATCATCAATGTCGTCAACGGCACCAATCCCCAGGGGCCCCCCTATGGGCGGTTTGAAGATCATGACGATCGCTATGCCTTGGCCGACGAATATTGGGGTGTGTGGCGGCGGATCATGCAAGGCGAGACAGTCACATTCGACGGGCGTTTTGTGAAAGTCCGCGATGCGCGCCTCAGCATCGAACCCTTTCAAAAGCCCTATCCCGAACTCTATTTCGGAGGCTCGTCGCCTGCAGCAATGGCTGTCGCGGCGAAGCATGTCGATACATATCTGACCTGGGGTGAGCCGCCGCTGCAGGCCGCCGAGAAGATCGCGGCGGTGCGCGCGTTCGCGAAGGCTCAGGGCAGAACGCTGCGGTACGGGCTTCGGATCAACGTGATCGTTCGCGACACTGAAGAAGAGGCCTGGGCGGTCGCGCAATGGATGTACGATCGTATCGACAAGACGGCCATCGATTTCCACCGTCGGCAATTATCCGCAACCGATTCGGTCGGGCAGTTGCGCCAGGCCGGGATCATCGGGAATCGGGAAATCTCCAAGAACGCGCGCGACCTCGAGCTCTTACCAAATTTGTGGGCGGGGCTCAGCTTGGCGATCGGCGGACCTTTAGCTTTCACGATCGTTGGCGATGCCCAAACGGTCGCCGAGCGGATTCGGGAATATGAAAGGATCGGGTTCGACGTCTTCATCCTGTCGTCCTTCCCGTTGATCGATGAGAGTCACCGTGTTGCGGAATATCTGTTCCCGCTGCTGAAACCCTCAGGCTCCCGCTATGCCGAGGAGGCGCTTGCCGATCAGCCGTATCGAGCAGTCGCCGCCGGTTAAATGAGTTGTCAATATATTGACTCTACGTATTATATATAAGACGCTGATGTTACCTTAACGAGACTAACTAAGGATTCTCCCATGACCAGCCTTGCCAATGACACGTCCCGTTCCGTCGATACGATCTGGTTCACCCGGTGCGCGGGCGGCGGGCGTGGCGGCGTTCCGACGGCCTCCGGAATTGCCTATAACCTCGGCTACCTGACCGAAGAGTTCAAAGCCGATGGCATCAAGCTGCTCACACTGCAGGAAGACGCCGGGCCGGAGCTTCAGCACAATCATTACGATCACCAATTGGAAACACTGATCCGAGAGGGCGGCAACCTCTTTGCCATTCCGGCAAAGTCTCAAGGCGCGCGAACACGCCTGATCGGCCTAACCTGGATCGACGAGGGGCAGGCCATACTCGTTCGCCCCGATTCCACCATCCGCTCGGCGACCGACCTCAAGGGCAAGCGCTTAGCTCTGCCGGCATTTCGTCCCGCCGACATTACAGAGAATCGCCGCGGCCGCAGCATCGCTCGCTATATGAGCCTGCACGGTTACAAGGGAGTATTGGCTTCGGTTGGGCTAACTCTCGACGATGTAAAGCTGGTAGAGGTCAACGGCGATGTAGCGCCAGAACATGTTCGCGGCGGTTTTGAACAAAGCTATCAGCCGTTGCTCGACGGCGAAGTCGATGCGATTTATGTGAAGGGTGCGCCGGCGGCCGATGCCGCCAGGCGGTACGGGTTGGTTACCGGGATCGACCTGGATAAGCTCGAGCGCCGCTTCCGTGTGAACAATGGCACGCCGCGGCCCGTGACGGTTCATGAGGATTTTCTCGAGAACCATTTCGACCTGCTCGTTCGGTTCCTTTACCAGACCTTGCGTGCTGCCGAATGGGCCAAGACCAATCTGAAATCCGTACTGGGGATTCTGCAAAGCGAGACCGGCTCGACCGCCGAAGGTGTGGCCGCGGCCTATAAAGATGGATTTCATCTTTCGCTGGCGCCTGACCTTTCGACCGAACGGCTCGAACTCTTCCGCCAGCAGAAGGACTTCCTGTTGACTTACGGCGTTCTTGATCGCGATTTCGATTTCGACGCCTGGGTCGACCAGCGTCCGCTCGAAGAGGCGCAGCGTCGTTTGCGGAAAGTTCTTGCTGCATAATTAGCGGCATTCAGCTCCCTCGGCCGAGTAATCCTGGGCCGAGGGAGATTGTCTTGCCGGGAAAGATCAAATGACGAGCGCATTTGTCATTACGACCAATGACCTCACGGTCGGTCTTCTTGCCCGTCAGGGAAAGGCGTTGCAGTTTGAAGCATATCACTCGTCCATGCTTCCCTTGCAGCACCGATGCTTTAGCACGCCTGAAGCCGCGACCCGCGCGGTGGAAAAGCTGATGGGCGGTCGGGTCAAGCCTGAGAAGCAGGCGATGACGGTTTCTTTTCGGCGGGTTTGGTAAGTTGCCCGTTTTAGGTCGGCTGCTCCTCCTACGCTTGCCGGCCTTCGATAGTCATCGAACCGACGATAGTGGGTCGCTGGCTGACATGGGATGTGACGCTGACCAGGAGAACCTTTCCGATTCTCTTGAAATCCGAACTCAGCGCGAGATATCACGATCGGATTACGAGGTTGTCGAGGCGTTGATCTCTGGTCTCATCAAGCTCTGATGCGGCCGATCCTGCGCAAACGGATCGCGACCCCGAATAAACGCGGATTATGAGACTATGAAGAGTATCTGGCGTATCATCACAATGATTCCGGAATATCGCGGACGCTTGGCAGCTGTCATTGCGGGCAGTGCGCTCCTTGGTCTGTCCAGCACAGCAATTCCCTATCTCTTCAAGGCAATCGTCGACACGATTGCGAAGCTTACGAGCCATCGCATCGAACCTGAACAGGCGCGGGCGCAGCTGGTTGAACTGCTGATCGCCTTCGCAGCGCTGCGTTTCGCTGTGGTGATTTTCAATTATCTGCTGGCCCGGCAGGCCGACTCTTTGTGGCTGAGGACGGTGAGCACACTGCGGCAGCGCGTATTCGACACCATGGCCGCACTGTCGATCGACTATTACGAGCGCACACGCGTCGGCGACGTGATGGATCGTTACAGCACGGTGACTTCCATCACCATGTGGCTGTTCCAGCTGAGTGAGGGCACGCTTGCAGGCATTCTTCAGCTGTTTTTTGGAATATCGCTTCTTCTGATTAAGGCGCCACTGATCGGTGCACTGATGCTTGTGGTCATCCCATTCAACTTCTTCGCTTCGTTTCGAACCGTGTCACGAATCAAACCGTTCAGACGCAACTGGCACCGGCTTATCGGCATCATGGCGGGTTTGCTCAGCGAGATGGTCAGTCAAATGGCAACGGTCCGCAGTTTCGCGGGCGAAAGAGCGATCAAAAATCGCTTCGAAACCTTGCAGCGAGAATGGTGGGATACTCGCGAAGTCGAGATGGGCTTGGACCAGCGAGCCGGAGTGCGCCTCAACCTGGTCAATGCGGTCGCAGTGACGGCATCCGTAGGCGTGGTCAGCCTTGAGGCGTTCCGCGGGCATATGACGGTCGGCGACATATTGCTCGTGCTTACGCTGACACAGAGCCTCATCACCGCGGTGCAGCCGATCACCCGCACCATCAATACGGCCGGCGATGTCGATACATCGGCGGAGCGTCTCGTGGAGCTTCTGGCGAACGCGCCGACGGTTCTCGATGCGCCCGACGCCCGGCCGCTGGAGCACATTGATACGATCGAATTCCGCAACGTGTCGTTCGCCTATCCTGGCACGGACCATCCGAGCCTCGAGGATGTGTCGTTTCAGATCGAAGCAGGGAAGATACTGGCGTTGGTCGGGCCGAGCGGTTCGGGTAAGTCAACGCTGATTAAGCTGCTGATGCGGTTCTATGATCCGACCTCGGGCGAGATCGCCATCAACGGCGTCGACATACGCACCTACACCCAGGCTTCGATCCGTGCTGCGATGGGCACCGTGCTGCAGGATGTTGCGCTGTTCAATGACACAATCGAGGACAATATCGGCTTCGCACGACCGGGGGCATCGCGGGAAGCCATCCGCGAGGCTGCCGAGGCTGCCCATGCCGACGCGTTCATTCGCGGCCTGCCCGACGAATATATGACCCTGGTCGGCGAACGCGGCGTCAGGCTTTCGGGCGGCGAGAAGCAACGCGTCGCTATTGCTCGCGCGCTGTTGCGCGATCCCCAGATCATCATTCTGGATGAGGCAACAAGTGCGCTCGATTCGGAGTCGGAACGGCTGGTCCAAGAAGGTCTCAATCGATTGATGCGCGGTCGGACGGCGATCGTCATCGCTCACCGTCTCAGCACGATCGCGGGGGCTGACCGAATCCTTGTCCTGCAACATGGACGGGTTTTGGAGATCGGCGATCATGGCTCGCTGCTGAAACGCCCGGAGAGTCTCTATGCCAAACTTCACACTCTCCAGCACGGGCGACAGCCGATCGAGGCTTAGCTCAAAGACGATGACCTCAGCCCGCGAGGAGCCGGCAACCTCTATCAACAGCGAAGGTCAGATGTTTGCAGGTCGTTAACCCAAAGACTCGGAATAGGTCATAACAAGATAGATCAAGGCCTGTTGATCGGTTAAGTTCCGGTAGTTGTGGGGTTGATCAGCCTGAAACCAAAGAGCATCGCCTTCGCCGATGCGGTAAATATTACCGGAAGCACTGATTTCAATTCGGCCTTTGACGACGACCAGATTTTCGACAGTACCGGCGCTATGCGCATCCGCGTTTTCGAATCCGCCGGCCGTGAGGCGAAGTTCGTAGAATTCGGTTTTTCGTTCGGCATCAAAGGGAAAGAGCGCGCGGGTGCTGAACTCGCCGGACGCGGATGTAAGCACCTTAGATTGGTCGGCGGGCAGGACACGGGCTTTATGGCTGCTCGGCGCGGCAAGCAGCGCGGAGAATGGAACGTCGAACGCGCGTGCGATCTTAAAAACGATATTGATGGAGGGGACGCTGCGGCCCAACTCTATCTGGCTGAGCATCGCCCGGCTGACCCCCGACAGCTTTGCTAGACTTTCTAACGAGTGACCGCGGCGCGTTCGGAACCGCTTAAGGTTCGGACCGACGATGGCCCCTATGTCGTCATCGTAGGGGGCGTTAGTGCGCGACGCTGCATCCTTAGCCGAACCTGGTTCGAGGCGCAGAGGAATTGGATCCACCATCAGCCGCCAACCATGCTGTCGCCATCGATCCGCAAAATGGGAAGGATGTAATAGGCCGGCTTTTGCGTCGAAGGAGCCTCGTTCTTGCGCTCGGCATCCCAAGCGATATGAGACCGAACCGCGCCTGCGCATTTCCGGCGTCCAATGCGGACGGTCGCCAGATCCACGACGTTATTTTGTTCGAATATAATTTTGCTACAGCCGGTTGCGGGCACTTTTCACACTCGGTCATTATTCCTGAAGAGCGACTATATACGACCCAAGTATCCAATAAAACAGATAATATGACGTTAGCAGAGATTTTGCTTTGCACAGCGCCGCGACGGCGGAAACCAACTGCGGCATAATCTCAACAGGGTCGCCTTGGCTCTAGTCATCTGTTAAAACACCAAAGCCGATGCGATGTTGATCGAGGATCATTCGCGCAAATGCGGCAGATACAAAATCTGGAACCCGTATGACCAACATTGCCATTATCGGAGCGGGATTCAGCGGCACTTTGCTTGCGCTTCATTTGCTGCGTCGGTGTCCGGCTGGTTGCAATGTGACCTTGATCGAGCGCGCAGTTAAGTTTGGGCGCGGCGCAGCTTACGCGACGGGCAATCCCAATCACCTTTTGAACGTGCCGGCAGGCCGGATGAGCGCCTTTCACGACCGCTCCGGTGATTTTCTCGATTGGCTTAAACAGCAATCCGACCCCTGCTTGGACCTACCGCTGGGCGAGCACAGCTTTGTCCCGCGTCAGCTGTTCGGCGATTATGTTCGGCATCTGCTCAACCGCGAAATCAAGGCGTCTTCTCGGGACGTGAAATTGAAATTGACCCGGGGAGACGTGCAGGGGATCGAGCCGGCTGCGGGTGGTGTCGTTATCCGTCTCGATCGCGGCAGGTCGGTGCACGCGGATCTAGCTGTTCTGGCTGTCGGAAATTTTCCGCCCGAATCACCGCCGGTCGACGATCCGGCCTTCTATAACTCCAATCTTTATCGCTCCGACCCCTGGGCGTCCAACGCGTTTTCAGGGCTCAAATCCGATAGTCCGGTCTTGCTGATCGGCACCGGCTTAACGATGGTGGATGCGACCATCTCCTTGCTCGACCACGGGCACAAGGGCCCCATCTATGCGCTGTCTCGCCGAGGGCTGCTGCCCCAAAGGCATGTTGCTTCTGTCGTGACACCGGCAGAGCGCGTAGAGCCAGTTCCCACGTCGCTGGTTCAACTCACGCAATTTCTGCGGCGTGAAGCCAAGCGCGCGGTTTGCGAAAGTGCAGATTGGCGCGCGGTCGTCGATGCGTTGCGTCCGTTCACCGGCGATGTCTGGGCTGAAATGTCTATGACCGACCGAGCACGTTTTCTGCGTCATATCCGTCCCTGGTGGGAAATCCATCGCCATCGCATGGCGACATCGGTCGCGGATCGAATAGAGGCCGCGATCGCGCGCGGCCAGCTCCGACTTAAGGCCGGCCGGATATTGTCGTTTCACGAGGATAACGGTCAGGTGGATGTCCGTTATCGTTTGCGCGGGACGGATCGTGTCGAAAGTCTGACCGCCGCGCGGGTGGTCAATTGTTCCGGGCCAGGTTGCGATTACGCGCGGATTTCTCATCCTCTGATCCGCAACATGCTCGAAACCGGGATGGTTAGGCCCGACGCCCTTAGTCTCGGGTTAGATGTTACGAGAAATTGCGCTCTTAAAGATCGTCGAGGTGCAATCTCCGGCCGACTCTTCGCCGTCGGCCCTGTCACAAAAGCGGCTTTCTGGGAAATGACCGCGGTGCCGGATATTCGCCGGCAATGCGAATATCTGGCCAATCACATCAGCAGTTTGGTTAAGGGGGCGTCGTCAAAGGGTCAGTCGTCTACGGAAGAGCTTCGGCGCGAGATTCGGAAGGTGATCGGCTGAAGCCCGCACTGAAGTCCGGTAGCGAAGCCTTCCGGCTCGATAGCGGACATCTCAGTGAGCCCCGCAGGACAAAAAAAGAGCCGCACGAAGGCGGCTCAAAGGCAGGGAGGAAACGCCCGTAGGGGCGTTGGATATGGCGGGGAAGATGCCATATCGACTGCATTGATAGCGCAAAGCAGATGTCTTGTATAGCAGATACTTGTCCGTTTTATTATTTTAATCGATCCATTGCCCGCGCAATTCGTATTTTGAGCCTGTGCCTGCAACGACACACGGCCAACCTTGCCGTTGACAGCGCAGGTGCAGACCGATGCATGTCCTCGAACTTTTCTTGTGATTGTTAAGCGATAATCATATTATGTAGTATGATTAATTGGGGTGGTTCGAAGGTCTCGTTGGCGGGGTTCGGGTGACAAAGCTTCTTAGGAGAGGCGCAGATTTGCGCGTTGCCGGCAGGCGTACCGGGCGGCCGACACGACAAGATGCGAGTCGCAAAAGCGAGCGGCTGATGACGGTTGCCACCGATTATTTCGCCGAACACGGATTTGCCGGGACGACGATCGATGCCATCGCGCAGGCCGCGGACATGGGCAAACAGGCCGTCTATACGCGTTTTACCGACAAGGAACGGCTGTTCGATGCCGTTATTCAAAGGCTGAAAGAGAAGGCGGTCTTCCAGCAGTTTCCACCCGACGACGACAGCTCGGTGACCGAGGGCCTGCCCCGGCGAATCGCGGCGATTTTCGCGGATGCGACGCGGCCATATTCGATGACGGTGAGCAAACTTGCGCTACGCGAGGGCCGCCGTTTCCCCGATCTTGTGCCCCTGCTGGTCGAAGGGACCGCTCAGCGCTTTACCAGGCCGCTCGCTGCTTATCTCGATGCGCATAAACAGGCAGGCGAGGTGCGCGACATCGACACGATGGAGGCGGCGGCAATGTGCGTCGACCTGATCCTGGCCGAGATCACACTCTCAATCTGCACCGATGTTCCTATTTCGCAATTGCAAATCGATACCAGCGTCAAACGGATCGCCGACTTTACGCTGCGTGGAGTGTCAGCCCGCTGACCGTCGATACCCATTCAAAAGCTCGAACAATAAATATCAACCGGGAGGAAAAGATGAACGAAGGACAGATAGAACGCCAAGAGTTGCTGAGTGACGAAGAAGCGATGGCCGCCACCGTCAAGATGCGCGCCAAGCTGGATGCCGGCGGGCTGACGGAGGTCAACCGGCAGACGATGATCGGCATTGCCGACCGGCTGATCGCCCTGGCCAAGGAGGGGCGCCCCACGCTGGCCGAAAGCGTTATGGAGGTCGATACCGGAATCTATACCGACCCGGCCCTATTCGAGGCCGAGACTCATGCGATCTTCGACCGTTTTCCCTTTGTGGCCGGCCTGTCGCGCGATGTCGAAAAGCCTGGCGACTTTCTTAATACAAGTGATTTCGGTACGCCGACCATCGTTACCCGCAATAAGGACGGGCAGATCAAGGCCTTCGTCAATTCCTGTCGGCACCGTGGTGCGGCCCTGGTTTACGAACCCAGCGGCAATACCGGGGCCGGATTCACCTGCCCCTATCACGGTTGGAGCTATAATCTGGACGGCAAGCTTTTGGGCATTACCTGCAATTCCAGCTTCGGCAACCCGGATAAGGGCGAGCACGGGCTGGTAGAGGTTGCAGCCGAGGAGCGCCATGGCCTGATTTTCGTCGCGACCAAACCGGGCGTCAGCCTGAACCTGGATGAATATCTGGGCGACGAGTTGAACCAGGAATTACCGCACTGGGGCTTCGACAAGGTTCAGGCCAGCAAGGCTGCGCCGATTCCCCTGGACGGCAATTGGAAATTGTCGCTCGAGGCCTTCCTGGAATCCTATCATTTCGACTATGCGCACCGGGATAATCTGGCCCATTTCTATTTCGGCAACGTCGCCGACGTCACTCCGATGGGCAGGCATCTGCGCTTTTCCGTCCCGCACAAGAGCATCATGGAACTGGCCGACCAGCCGGTCGACGAATGGGTTCCCGAGAACCACATTACGCTCGCCTATATGCTGTTCCCGGGCACGATCCTGATCAATTCACCCCAAGTGCTGGAGTTCTTCCAGATCGTTCCGGTGTCGGTCGGAAAGTCGATCGTGCGCCATGCCTGCTATGCGCGGATGGATTTGAACGAGCCGGGCAACCGGGAAATGTTCGAAATGACGTGGGAAAGTGCCCATAGCATCGTGCTGAGGCAGGATCTGCCCTATGGCGTGACCACGGCCCATGCCGGCGTCAAAGGAAAGGCGATGCCGAAGTTCCTGTTCGGGCGAAACGAAATGGCCTTGCAGCATATGCACGGTGAAATCCGCAAAGCCGTGGCCGAGGGCGCTTCATAAGGCGCAGCTTAAAGGGCCTAAAGCGCAGATAAAAAATGGGCGGCGTCTCTTTCGGGACGCCGCCCAGTTATAATGCGCTCAGTGAAAACTCAGATTTGCAGCTTGCGACGATTCCGGCGAACCAGGCCAAGTCCGGCGAGACCGGCGCCCAAAAGACCCAGGGTTCCAGGCTCAGGCGTCTGTGTGCCGCCGCCGCCCGTCTGGCTGATCGGCACGTGATAGATCAGCGAGGTGTCGATCGCGAAGCCGTTGCCGGTGTTGGCGCCGCTCGAATTGATGATGACATAGGAAATATCAGCCGCGTCGCTGGTAATACCGGCGAATATAACGGTACCGGGGTGGGCAATTGAGGTACCCGTGCTAGTGCCGGAATCGGTAGCTGTTCCAATTACTCCGCCTGTCGCGTTATAGGCGGTTATGGTCTCGCCGTATGCGCCGGAATTCTTGATCTGCAGGTCGAGGCCGACACCGGTAACGGCGGTTGCAAAGCTGAGCGTAATGGCGCCATCGCTGGTGAATAGAACAGTCGTGCCGGTCGCGAACATGCCTTTCCAAGGCGTCTGACCCTGCACATAGGTGGTGAAGGGGTTCGTGTCGCCGCTCTGCACGGTGATCTGTTCATTACCGTTCGTGCCGCTGGTGGTCAGCGTCGAATTATTGGCGATGGATCCGTTGTTGCTCGGCTGACTCAGCGAGGCGTCGAACACGCCCCAGTCGACCGGGTCGGATACCGACGTTGCTAGAGCGCCGGTTCCCGAAGGCGTGAATGCATTTTGGAAGGCTGAAGCTGATGTATAGGTCGCCACCGTCGCGTTAGCCGCGCCAGCTGCCAAGACAAACGCGCTTGCCGCCGCCATCGGTAGGAGTGTTTTCATAAACATCGAAAGGTCCTCGCCTTAACATCAAATCGCCGCGGTTTTGCCGCTCGGTCCCAGCTATGCATACTGCATGCCAAGATTTTTTTCTTATTGATTACAGTAATTTAGAGATTCACGGCTACTTGGCTGTGCGAAATTGTAAAACATTCCGACACAGCAGGTCCATCTCAGAATGCGTCGCCTAAACCTGGCGTGGCTTGGATCAGAGGTCACAGGAAATGACAGTTAGGCCTGGTCTCTAAATTTAACAGTATTGGAGGCATAATTCCACTCAGCGGGCCCGCCAAGCCAGAAAAAGTAACCTATTCATTAGAGAGATCGCAGATTTAGTACGCCAAGAACGGGACAAGGGCGGCTGAATAATGTGGTTTATATTGAAAAAGTGGCGATCTGAGTACGTCTGTAATTATTAGACCCAAGATCCCTTTTGCTAGAGAAGGTCAAAAATATTGACAGAGAAACATAGACTCTTATTAACAGTAACCATGCAGCAAGAGTTCTAATTGGGTTTCTTTCGGGTCTTCGGGACCGTCTAAGGTAACAACACTAGGCGCGATACTTTCTCATAGTCCCCGCCAGTATCGCTCTAAAGCCCTGTTATAAAGTGTAAAATAATCTTGGGCATTTTGAAACTTGTCGGGAAACCTTACAATTGAATCAAATTTGAACTATTATTCGATTCCAAATTCAGAAAATCGGCCAAAAACGGACCTTGGTACGAATTTTGCATAAAGGTTAAGCCGATATTCAAGACGAAGAAATGCGGTCTGCGGGCGTTGTAAATTGACGTGTCCCCATTTCAGTAGCGAGGTAGTGAGGGTCATCATGCGCAAGACACGCTCAATGGTTGCGGCGGCATCGACACAACGGGCGAAACAATTTTCGGCAACGCGGCAGCGTATGCTGTTCGCCCTTCTGGCGTTTTCCAGCCTGACAAGCGGCGGTGCGGCTATGGCCGGCGGGGCGCTTCCGACCGGCGGCCAGTTCGTTGCGGGCACGGGCGCAATCGCCAACTCCGCCAACGGCCTGTCGATCAGCCAATCCTCCTCGCGCGGGATCATCGATTGGCAGAGCTTTTCAGTCGGCCAGGGACAGGGCGTCAATTTCGCAAACGGCACGGGTGCCACGCTCAATCGCGTGACCGGCGGAAATCTCTCCACCATCGCCGGTTCGCTGACCGCGACTGGTTCTGTCTATGTCGTCAATACTGCCGGCGTCGTTGTTTCTTCGACCGGCAAAGTGCTGACCACCGGCAGCTTCGTTGCCTCGACGCGCGATACGTCCGATTCGGCCTTCATGGCCGGGGGCGCTCTGCCTCTTTCCGGAACATCTGCGGGTACTGTCGTTAATCAGGGCTCAATCACTTCGACCAGCGGCGACGTAATATTGGTCGGTAAATCCGTTTCCAACTCCGGTTCGATCGCGGCGCCGCAAGGCACGGCCTCGCTGGCGGCAGGCGATGACGTTCTGCTTCAGGCGGCCGGCGATCAGGCGGTTCTGATCAACGCCGGCAGCGGCGACGTCACCAATACCGGCACGATTGCGGCTGCTCAGGCCGAATTGAACGCGGCGGGCGGCAACGTCTATGCGCTGGCGACGAACAACGGCGGAATCATCCGTGCCTCGGGCACGGCGACTAAGGACGGTCACGTCTATCTGACCGGCGGCGACGAGACCGAGGTCGACGGCACGGTTTCGGCGACCAATGCCGATGGCTCGGGTGGCAAGATCGTTGCAACGGCCAACACGGTCAACGTCGGCGCGACTGCTAAGGTTTCGGCCAACGGCACGACCAAGGGCGGGACAGTGCTGATCGGCGGCGACCGACATGGCGGGTCTATAGCGGCGGATGATTTTTCGACGACGCCTGTCGCCAATGCGCAGAAAACAACGGTCGCGGCGGGCGCGGTAATTTCAGCCGACGCGGGCAGTGCGGGCAATGGCGGCGATGTCGTAGTTTGGTCCGATCAGGCGACCAGCTATGCCGGCGCGATTTCCGCAAAGGGCGGCACAAAGTCCGGCAATGGCGGCTTTGTCGAGGTTTCGGGCAAGCAAACGCTGAGTTACTTAGGCACCGTGACTACGGCGGCTCCGGCCGGGACCGAGGGCACGCTGCTGCTCGACCCGTCTGACGTCACGATCGTCAGTTCGGCCGGCACGGACGGCGTAACCACCACGACCAATGAAAGCACATCCACGACGGGCGGGGTCACGTCCTATACGCCGACCGGGACGGGCAATACCAATTCGCCCAACAATAATTCGTCCTATATTCTCAATACGGATATTGAAACCGCGCTTGCCAGCAACAGCGTCACCATCACGACGTCAAACAGTTCCGGAACCGTATCGACGGGCGATATCAAGGTTGCAGCACCGATCTCATGGTCGAGCAACAACTCGCTCAGCCTCGTCGCCGAAGGCGTCATTACCTTCGCCAACACCGCGGATAAAATCACCACGACTGGAAGCGGCGCCATTACTTTGAGCGCAGGCGGCTTGGGCTTGGCTACTGCGGGTACCGTTATAACGGACGGCGCGGATATTTCAGGAGCCGGCGGGACGGTTTCGCTGATTTCACCCAATGCGACATTCCGCGTTGTCATCAGCAATAACATCACGGTTTCCAATACAATGGCCAACGGTGCGGGCAAGATCGTGCTGCAGGCCGACCAGGTTCGTACAGGTACGGGTATCAATCCGAATGCGACGATCACGACGCCGGGCGAAGTCGACGTTGTGCCGACGACTGCCGGGGCAGTTCAACTCGGCGATAATGACCCAACCGGGTCTTTCTTTTCGACTAATAATACTGTGCTGCTCGACAATAACGACGTCGGCAATATAACTGCCCACCTAGTTGTCGTCGGCAGTACCGCGACGACCACCTTGAGGTTGGTAGTCGCTGATACGGATCTAAACTCGAGCGACACAGGCGGCGAACAAGGCACGCTGTTTTTCGATGCCTATAATGCCGCGAATCTCAAACTGCTGACGGGACCGAGCGGCTCCGTATCGCAGGACTCCACGAATGCTATTATCGTAAATGACCCAGGTCAGATATTCATTGGGACAGGCGGTTTGGCTGTCTCGACTGGCGGTGCGATCACTTTGAACAATGTCGCCAATTCGGTCGGCACGATTGCATTCCAACAAACCGGGATGGGTGCCGTCGGCGGCGATATTGGTTTTACGCGTCAGGGTGACGCAACAGACGGTGGCGTGGGCCTCGTGGTTGGGACGGTCGGTGATGTGAGCGGCATCACGACCATCGGTTCGCGCACGGTCACGCTGACCGCGAACGAGACCACGCCGAACGTGTTTTACACTCTAAATGCAGTGCCGTTCACGGTCGGGGCTTTGACCGTCACTCAGACGTCCGGCGCGGCGAATGCCATCACCGCGACGAATCTCGACGTCGAAGGACCGCTTTCCAGCTTTACGCTGAATAATACGTCGAACGCGGTTTCCAAAGCCGCCGCCAATGTTGGCTCTCTGACCCTTGCCGATAACATCAATCTGAACATCGGGACGGTCAACACGACCAGCGGCATCAACGGCGCCGGCAATATCATCATTACCGATAACGGCACGTTTACGATCAACAGCGGCGACCCGATCAGCACGACCAGCGGCAATGTGACGATCGAGGACGGGTCGCCCAATTACGGCAACGGAACGGTCGCCGCGAATACCGGCTTCATCAATAACGACGGCACCAGCGCGTTCAATGTGACGGGCGGCGGATACTGGCGGGTGTATTCGCAGGACCCCCGCAACGACAGCGACGGCGGGCTGGATGCCACAACCGGAACGACACACGCCAATTTCATACAATATAACGCGGCCAACTATTACGGCGATCCAACGGTCAGCGGCGGCAACGGAACGTCCGCCTCTCCGTCACCGTTCAGCCATGCGAACTCCGCGCTCAACGGCTCGGCCAGCGGCAACGGCTTCATTTACACCGTAGCACCTGCGGCGACCCAGACCGTCACCGCCACCCTGACCAAGACCTATGACGGGACGACGTCGGTCACCCAGAGCATAACGTCGGGCGAGTATTCGGCGGCGACCGGTGGCATCAACAGCGACACTTTCGGGGCGGTGACCGGCAATTACACCGGCAATACCGGGCTTTCCTACAGTTCGGCGCATGCCGGCACGCCGAGCGTCATCGGCTATTCGAACCCAAGCTCAGGTCTGACGATCACTGCGACGGACGCGCATAGCGTCACGATTTATGGCTATAGCGTCGACACGACGAACGACATAACCGGCCTCATCAATGCCGCGCCGATCACTGTGGCCGGCACGAAGTCCTATACCGGCACGAGCGGTTTCACGACCGGTCAACTATCGGTGACCGGCGGCGCAATTCCGGGCGATACCGTGACCCTGATGACGGGGGCGGGATCATCGGGCACGAACGTGAATGTCGGCACCTACGCCGGCTCGACGCTTTCTGGGATCACCTTCAACGTCAGCGGCACCAACGGGAGCCTGCCCGGCGACTATCAGGCGCCGACTACGGGTACACTCCATATCACCACCGCGCCTCTGGTTCTGACCGCAGACGATCAGACCAAGCAATTCGGCACTACCTTTACCTTCGACGGCACCGAATTCATGTCGTCCGGTTTGCAGAACAGCGAGACGGTGGGCACCGTAATCTTGACCAGCACGGGCGCCGCATCTGGCGCAACGGTTGGCGGATCCCCCTATCCCATCAACATAACCCCCGCATCTTTCTCGGGCGGCACATTCACTCCGTCGAACTACAGCATAAGTTACATTGCGGGCTCGATGACGGTGACCGCGCAGGTCATCACATTGGCGAGCGGCTCCAAGTTCTATGACGGCAACACCAACGTGCCGGCCTCCGATATTACGTCGCTCTCGAATTTGCAGAATGGCGATATGTTCGGCACGTCCCAGCTCGGCATTACCGGCACGGGCTCGGTAACTAGCGCCAACGCGGGCACCTATACCGGGACTGGCGCCACCTTCTCGGTTACGGGCCTGACCCTCACCGGCACCGACGCCGGCAATTATATTTTGGGCGCCGGCACCTTTACGATCAATCCGACGCCGTTGACGATCACGGCGAACAGCAGGTCGAAGACTTACGGCCAGACCGTGACCTTCGCGGGAACCGAGTTCACCACCGGTATGGGTCAGTTGCAGAATGGTGAGACGGTCACCTCTGTGTCTCTGACCAGTCCGGGCGCGGCAGCGACCGCCAATGTCAGCGGTTCGCCCTACGGGATCACGCCTTCAGCGGCTGTTGGCGGAATGGGCTTCCTGACCTCGAACTACAACATCACCTATGATCCGGGCACGCTGACGCTGAGCCAGAAAGCTTTGACGATCACGGCGGGTAACCAATCGCGTGTTTATGGGCCGACCGGTGGAACACTGGTTCTCGGTACGGGTGAGACGGCGAACTTCAACGACAGCGGGTTGGTCAACGGCGACACGGTGACCTCCGTGACGCTGACCGGCTCGGGCGCGGCGACCTCGGCGACGACGGGCGTCGGCACGCTTACCGGCGCAATCACGGCCTCGGCCGCGGCTGGTTCGGGTCTGGGCAACTATGCGATCACCTATGACCCCGGCAATGTGACGATCACTCAGGCGCCGCTGACGATCACGGCGAACAGCACGACGAAGACCTATGGCCAGACGGTGACCTTCGCAGGCACCGAGTTCACGGACCTGGGGCTGGTGAACAGCGACTCGGTCACCTCGGTGACGCTGACCAGCGCCGGTGCTGCCGCGACGGCCAGCTATTCGGGTTCACCCTATTCGATCACGGCTTCGGCGGCGGTTGGCAGCGGGTTGAGCAACTACAACATCACCTATGATCCGGGCACGCTGACGCTAAGCCAGAAGGCATTGACGATCACGGCGGGCAACCAATCGCGTGTTTATGGGCCGACCGGTGGAACACTGGTTCTCGGGACGGGTGAGACGACGAACTTCACCGACG
>PLTD01000044.1 GCA_003165335.1 Rhodospirillales bacterium
ATGGGCAGAATGACCGCGAGATTGCCCTGGGGCGCCGGAACAGTCTATTCGCCGGCAGCTGCGGTGGCGCCGAAAGCTGGGCCGTTCTGGCGTCGCTTCTTCAGACGGCCCGGCTTAATGGGCTCGATCCTTTTACATGGCTGAACGACGTGCTCGAGCGCATCGTCTCGGGCGCGGTCAAAAGCCATGAGCTCGAGCAGTTGCTGGCGTGGAACTGGGGCAAGAGCTCGGACCACGGCGCGTCATGACGCTGCTTGCGGTCCTGACCATCGATCTTATGGACGTCCAGCCCAAGGTACATCGCCGGATCACAGTCCCGTTCAATATCCGCTTGGATCGCCTACATCTGGTCATCCAGGAGGCTATGCCCTGGACCAACAGCCATCTGTACGAAATGCAGATCGGCGAGTGCGGCTGGGGCGAGCCTGATTCCGACAACGACTACGATGGGCCGATGAGCGCCAAAACGGCGACGCTTGCTGAGGCTCTGACCGACGCTGGGCGCAGGACGTTCAGCTACATCTACGACTTCGGCGACGGCTGGGAGCATAAGGTCAAGCTGGTGAAGACAGCCCCGGCGATCCTGGGGCTTCCGAGGATCCAGCTGATCGAAGCCATTGGGCGCTGCCCGCCGGAGGACAGTGGCGGTCCCTGGGGCTATATAGAAAAACTGCGTATCCTGGAGGATCCATCCGACGAGGAGTATGCCGACGTGCTCGAGTGGATGGGCGAGGATTACGATCCCAAAATCGTCAACCTGCCTGCCATCGAGATCGGGCTCGCCGATCTCGATGGACGGTGGGCGCCAAGAAAGCGAAAGCCGCCGAAACCTCCCAGCTGAACGACGCCACCCCAACTCCAAACCCGACATGGCCCGTCATCGGACGTTTACGGCCCAGCGATTGTCCCGCGATATCATCGCAGGTTGGAGACGAACCCGAAACGTGGGGCGCTCATGCCGGATACGATGCAGGCATGTGCCATCTATTTCGGACGATCAACCGCAGACACCGCCCTTCGCGGGGGCCACAAGGTTCCGGGTATTATCCCTGATAGCCGGGGTCGTCACTGCCGCCGTCATTGCTCGCACAATCGATCGCCGCTCGATCTACGATGCGCGCTTAGATGACAAAAACCTGAAGATTCTTCAATCGGCCCGCGAGCCATTGCCAATGTAGGTTTCGGGCGACTGCGACCGCTTCGCGGTTTAGCTGGACCGGCTCGCCGCTTGCCAATCCCCTGCGGAGATATGTTTAGAAAAAGCTCGGACCTAACGATCTAGATTCGGCACGGTGGCCTCGCCTAGCGGCAGCTGCGCTTGTGCTTCCGCAAGCAATTCCACTACGCGTTGTCGGGTAGCTTTAGTGTGGCGACTGAGCTTTAACAGCTCTTGATAGTGCCTGATGTTGAACTGAGTGATCGTTGAATTTTCAATCATTTATATCGCCTTCCGCTAACCCCGGTTACATTCATCCTTAGCAAGCCCTTGCTCAACCTAACCGATTCATCCGACTCCAAAAGTCGTAGGACGGACACTAACGGTGCCGATCCTGCCATCGCTTGCCGCGACGGCGTAGCCTTTGATTTCAGAGGTAGTCCGTAACATTGCTGGATTTCCTTAGCCGGTGAACCCGACGACACCATCACCGACGAATTACTGCTCTCATTGCGCCAGCGGCTGGGTGGGCGCCGGTGCCTTCCTTATAGGGTTTGGCAGGGTCGGCTCGAGGCCCGGCGCAGAGCTCTGGTGGCCGCTATATTCGCCGCTCTCGAACACGTTTCCTTGGTAGTCCACCATAACCTGGACGATGCGGCCGTTATCCTTGATGCCTTCGGCATACCAGATGCCCTGATCGTCCTTGATCGGATTGCTGTCGATATTGTAACCGCGGCTTTCCATCCGCGCCAAGGCGCGGGATGCGGTCAAATGAGTCCTGCCATCCATGGGCGCTTGCGGCGACGCTCTTTCGAATACATTCCCCTGATAGTCGACCATGAGACGGACAGCTTTACCGTCCTTCGTCGCTTGCGCATACCAAATGCCCCGGTCACCCTTTAGCGGATTGGTGACTATGACGTATCCGTGCTTTTCCATCCGGTCTTTTGCTTCGCCTTCGGTAAAGCTGGTCTTTCCAGGAACTGGATGAGCGGGAGCCGCCTGATCGATTTTAATAGCCGGCTTGCTGTCATTTGCGTCTGCCAACGCTGAACCGGCAAACATGATTGCCCCCGTTGTCAGAAGACATGCGATTAATTTCATTAATAGATTCCTTAATCAAGCATATCGAAGGCATCTCAGTCTATATACAACCCCGGAATACCAAGTACGTTCCGATTGTTTTCGAAAGTATTACGTGCCGCCCTGGACTGAATATTTATTGTAAATAGAGCATGGGGCGAAGAGGCTGTTCACTGTGGAACATTTCGGCTCGGAATAGCGTTCGAAACCAGCTGGAAAGTGGCCGCCGAAATCTTTTCGGAGAGCGCGTGCGAGGACGAAAATGATGAAAATTGCCGCCCTATTGGCCGTCGGCCTTGGCTTTATCTTCACGGGAGCCGCCCACGCGGCTTCGGATCAGCAGACTCTGGTCGATGAGGCGCGAAGCACGGTCGATCATTTGAAGACCGATAAGGAGTTCGGCAACGCGCTGAAAATGCTGCATAGCGCTCGCGCCGTGCTAATCGTGCCCAATCTGATCAAAGGCGGTCCGTTCCTCGGCGGCGAGGGTGGGAATGGTGTGATGATCGCCCGCGACGACCCCGGGGCCCAATGGTGGTCATACCCGGCCTTCTATACGCTGGCTTCGGCTTCGTTCGGCCTGCAGATTGGCGTCAAGTCAGCCGAGGTGGTCATGCTGGTGATGTCGGACAAGGCACTTCATGCGCTCGAACAGGATCAGTTCAAGTTTGGTGCGCAGGCCAACTTGACGGTCGTTACTCTGGGGACCAATGCCCAGATTGCGACCAGTACGGCGCTCAATTCCGCAGACATCATCGTCTGGGCGTCGGCTTCGGGCGCCTATACCGGACTGACGCTGGAAGGCTCACTGGTGAAGCCGCGCGATAGCTACGATGAGAGCTATTACGGGCGGCCGATCACGGTTCAGGGGCTCCTGAACATGCACGAAGGCCGCAATCAGGGCGCGGATGGGCTTCGTAGTTCCCTTATGTGTCCACCCCGCAGCATAAAGGCGTCAAGATGCCTGTTTCAGAACGGCAAAGTTTCATCCTAACCAGACAATTAGGCTCGGACAACTTTCGGCATAGGGTTTGAGTCCGCCGTTGGTGTTGAAGCGGCATTCATCGACGGTCAGATATGTCCCAGCGTCGGCTATTCGTTAGACGAGCCGGTTTGACCCTTTGCTATTGAATTGGCTTCGCGACCCATTCAAAGCGGCGGCCAGTCCGAAACGCCGCTACAAAACATAGATCGTGCCCCCTACCAAAGACAAAACTGCGACGACCCAGTACAATGGAGAATGATTAAGGCGCCTCCAGTCGCGTCGACGG
>PLTD01000087.1 GCA_003165335.1 Rhodospirillales bacterium
GAAGGTCATAACCTCTCCGGAGTGCTAACTGAACGGAGCCTCAAACCTCCCGAAAATCCTCCTGCTTCAGCCGGTGGAAGATGTTAAATCAGCGGAATCGCCGCCGTCCGGTTGGGGTTCGACGACTGGATCGGCAGATGAGGCGGTCATGGCATCCAAACGATTTTAAGCGGCAAAAAGCTCCCGCTTAAGTGTAGAACAGCTCAGGTGGTGGTCAGGCCCATCTTGCTTGAAATGTCCATCACCGCGAAGACGAAGCCGTCCAGCAGAGCATGGGCGGCAATATTGGTCCATAGATCGCGCCGCCACCGATAGATCAGCGTCAGCCACAGCCCCGTCATGCCCGCAATCAGCGCGTGGCCGATGCCCCAGAAGGGCGCATGCACGGCGCCGAATACGAAGATCGGTATCAGGGCGCCCAGCCAGCGGCTGCCGGTCAGTTCAGTGACACGTTCGATCGCATAGCCGCGAAACAGCACTTCTTCGGTGAATCCTGCGCTGAGCACGACAAAGATCTGCAGCCCGATAGGTAGGGCCATCACCAACTCGGCCTGTCCTTCATCCTGAACCGGAAGACCGGCGGCCTGGACCAACGCGCCCGCGACCATCGCCAGCACCATCAGGCCGCTCGTCATGGCGGCGCCATAGCGGATGGCGGACCATGTCGGCCGGCCGAGGCCGATCGACAATAGGGAACGGCGCTCCCAAAACAGGACGATGCCGAGCACAGCCAGGGTCAGCGACCAGATCGCGGCTTCGTTGATCAGGATCGATGTGACGGCGTCGGTGTCGGCCGGGATTTCGCTGGGGCCGCCGGCAGACAGAACTGCTGGGAGAACCAGCGCGAGGACCAGTCCCGTCAGCGAGGCGATCCGCCGTCGGGGCGGGAGCCCCATGACGGATGTCTCGCTCACCGCGCGTCCATCATCCCGACGAAGCGATCGAACAGATGATGTGCGTCTTTTGGTCCGGGCGAGGCCTCGGGGTGGTATTGGACCGCGAAGACCGGCCGGTCGGTCATACGGAAGCCTTCGTTGCTACCGTCGAACAGCGACACATGGGTCACTACGCAATTGGCGGGCAGGCTTTCGGCGATGACCATAAAGCCGTGGTTCTGGCTGGTGATCTCGACCTTGCCGGTTGCCAGTTCCTTAACCGGATGGTTCGCGCCGCGATGGCCGTGATGCATCTTTTCGGTGCGTCCGCCCACGGCCAGCGACAGCAGCTGATGGCCCAGGCAAATGCCGAAGATCGGCGTGCCGGTCTCGATCAGTTCCCGGATGACCGGAACCGCGTAGACCCCGGTGGCCGCCGGGTCCCCAGGGCCGTTGGACAGGAAAATGCCGTCGGGCTTGTGACGCAGCACGTCCTCTGCCGTGGCATCGGCGGCCACGACAGTCACCTTGCAGCCGGCCGAGGCGAGCGCGCGCAGGATATTGTGCTTAGCGCCGAAATCGATGGCGACGACATGATGGCGCGGCGCAGTTTGTGTGCCGTAGCCGCCGTCCAGAGTCCAAAGCGTTTCGTCCCAGGTCCGTGTTTGCCGGCCGGTGACCTGAATCGCCAGGTCCATGCCGTCCAGGCCTGGCCATGCCGCCGCCTCTGCTTTCAGCTTTTCGATGTCGAGCTTGCCCACCGGCGCATGGGCGATGGCCGCATTGGCCGCGCCCAGGTCACGCAGCCGCCGCGTCAGGCTGCGGGTATCGATGCCGCTGATGCCGACGAGATTGTTGCTCTTCAGCCAATCGTCGAAGCCGCCGGTGGCCCGCCAATTTGCGGCCTCGGTAATCGGGGCGGCCAGAACAAGGCCGCGGGCGACCGGGGTCGCGCTCTCGACATCTTCGGGATTGGCCCCGACATTGCCGATATGGGGGAAGGTGAAGGTGATGATCTGTCCGGCATAGGACGGATCTGTCAGGATTTCCTGATAGCCGGTCATTGAGGTGTTGAAGCAAAGCTCACCCACCGCGCTGCCCGCGGCGCCGACACCCTGGCCCCAAAAGATCGAACCGTCGGCAAGAACCAACGCGGCAGTCGCGCCCGGCGGCTGTATCGGCACGTCGCTCATCATGATTCTCTGATAACGAAAAGGGTGAACTAGAATTAAAGACGCGTGCGCCTTGCCGTCAAGGAGGGCAGGCCGCTAATATGACCGACACTCCACTATTAAACGGATTATAGCGAATGCTTCGCGAGCAGATCACCGAAGCCGTGAAGGATGCGATGCGCAGCCGTGAGGCTGAAACCGTGTCGACATTGCGCATGGTACTGGCCGGAATCAAGGACAAGGATATTGCCGCGCGCCCGTCGGGCAATGCCAACGGCATCGGCGACCCGGAAATATTGTCGCTGCTGCAATCGATGGTCAAACAGCGCCGCGAATCGATTATTCTCTACCGCCAGGGCAACCGCGCTGATCTGGTCGCCAAGGAAGAGGGCGAGATCGCGATTATCGAGCGCTTTTTGCCCAAGCAGATGGACACCGCCGAGGCGGACGCCGCAATTTCCGCGGCGATCGCCGAGTCCGGGGCCAGTTCGATCAAAGACATGGGCAAGGTGATGGCCGCACTGAAATCCAAATATTCCGGCCAGATGGATTTCAGCGCCGTCGGACCTGCGGTCAAGGCGAAACTGGGCGGATAGACACTTGACCATCCCGCCGGCCTTTCTCGAGGAACTTCGGGCGCGGGTGCCGCTGTCCGATGTTATCGGGCAGCGGATAGCGCTTCAGCGCGCGGGACGGGAATATAAGGCGCGCTGCCCGTTCCATGCGGAAAAGACCCCGTCTTTTTACGTCAACGACCAGAAGGCATTCTTCAACTGCTTCGGCTGCGGCGCCCATGGCGATGCGGTCGGTTTTCTGATGCGTCACGACGGGCTGGGCTTTCCCGAAGCGGTCGAGCAATTGGCGGGGCTGGCCGGCATGGAGATGCCGAAGTCGGAGCCGGAAGAAGCGCAGAAATACGACCGGCTGAAAAAGCTGGCCGATGCACTGGAGGCGGCGTGCAAATTCTTCGAAGCGCAATTGCGTGCGCCGGCCGGGCGCGACGCCCTGGCCTATCTGACGCGCCGCGGCCTGGACGACCGGACTATCGCGGAATTCCGTCTGGGTTATGCGCCGGCCGCGTCGGATGCGCTGCGCGCCGCCCTGGCGGCCCAAGGCCATGATGCGGCGGTGCTGGAAGAGGTCGGCCTGATCCGCAAGCCGGACGACGGGCGTTCGCCCTACGGTTTTTTCCGCAACCGGGTCATTTTTCCGGTCGCCGACAAAAGGGGGCGGATCATCGCCTTCGGCGGCCGCATTTTGGAGGGCGATGGGCCGAAATATGTCAACTCGCCCGAACATGCGCTGTTCCATAAAGGGTCGATCCTCTATGGCCTCGCCCGCGCCCGCACCGCCATAGCCAAAGGCGATCGTCCGGTCGTGGTCGAAGGCTATATGGATGTGATCGCGATGCAGGCCGCGGGCGTCGGCGGAGCCGTGGCGCCGCTGGGCACCGCGCTGACCGAGGCGCAACTGGCCGAGCTATGGAAGACGCAGGATCCCAAGCATCAGCGCGACTACCCGCCGATCCTGTGTTTCGATGGCGACGATGCCGGTCGGCGGGCCGCCGTGCGGGCGGTCGACCGCATTCTGCCGGTGCTGGGACCTTCGCGTTCGGTCGCCGTCGCGTTCCTGCCGCAGGGCGAGGACCCCGACAGCCTGGTGCGCAGCGGTGGTGCGGCGGCGGTACGGCAGGTCTTGGACGAAGCCCTGCCGCTGATCGATGCGATCTGGCAATCCGCGACCACGGGACGGGCTTTGGCGACGCCGGAACAGCGCGCCGGGCTGTGGGCGGAGCTCGAGACCCAGATCCGCACCATCGCCGACCATCAGGTTCAGACCCTGTACCGTGTCGAACTCCGGCAGCGGTTCGACGCCCTGTTTCTACAGAACCGCAGTTCGGGCAAAAAATGGGAGGGCAGGAAATGGGACGGGAAGAAGTCGTTCGCGCAGCCGGGACCCCGTCCGGCGGCGGTTCGCCCCAGCGCCGTACTTGAAGCGCGCATCCTGCTCGCCATCATTATCAACCATCCTTTCCTATTCGACGAACTGAGCGAGACCTTTGCGGAACTGCCGGTACCTGTTGCATGGGAGCCACTGCGCCATGCACTTTTCGACATACTCTCGGCCCAACCACTTGACGCGCAGGCACTTGCTGTCCAATTGAGAGCATCCGGGCACGGGTCCGTATTGGACGATGTCCTTGGCCCCGCCACGACCGACCGCGCCAGGTTTGTCAAAGTGGAGACGCCCGAAGAGCAAGTTCGAGCAGGTTGGCGCGACGTATGGAACAGATCGCACAGCCGCAGTCTCGATCGGGAATTGGCAGTCGCCAGATCCGACCCGAACCGGTTGGACGATCAGGCGCTGGAACGGATCAGCAAGTTGGGAGAACGGCGCTATTATGGAGTGGAGTCCGACGAACAACCGGATGCCGCTTTGGCGCGGATCGACCATGAGGCCGTCGTCGCACGAGCGATAGCGGACGCTTTGAAGGCGCCCGCGAAAGAGCGCCGGATCGATGACGGACTGGATAACGAGGGCGACCTTTAGGGGTTGTACTCGGGTGCAATATTGACCTTTGCCGCCGAGTCGCTATCAAGCGCATGGTGGTCGCGGGTTTGATTTTTTCGAAGGGCAGCGGAACGCATGGCCAGCAAGGCAACAAATACAGCCGAGACGACGCAGGGTAGAGATGACGCGGCCGAGAGTCCCTTGGCCGACGGTCTCGCCGCTGCGATCAAAAAGATGGTCGCGCGCGGCCAGGAACGCGGCTATGTCACCTATGACGAGCTGAACGCGGCCATGCCGGCCGAGGAATATACCTCCGAGCAGATCGAGGACACCATGTCCATGCTGTCGGAGAAGGGCGTGAATCTGGTCGAGTCCGAAGATGGCGAAGAGCCGGTGGAACGCCCGGCCGCCGACGAGGAAGCTGCCGACGCGCGCGGCAATATCGACGATGACGATATCGGCCGGACCGATGACCCCGTGCGGATGTATCTGCGCGAGATGGGTTCAGTCGAGCTGCTGTCGCGCGAAGGCGAAATCGCCATCGCCAAGCGGATCGAGGCCGGTCGCGAGCAGATGATCGGCGGCATCTGCGAAAGCCCGCTGACCATCAAGGCGCTGGTCGACTGGCACAGCAAGATCGAACGCGGCGAAATTCTGCTGCGCGAAATCATCGATCTGGACGCCACCTATGGCGGCGGACCCGACGCGGCGGAAGCCGTGGCGGAAGAGGGCGCCGAGGGCGAGGTTGAACTCGAAGGCGACGAGCCCGATGTCGAGCCCGCGATCCGCGCGGCGATCGAAGACGACGAGGGCGACGACGCGGCGATTTCACTGTCGGCGATGGAATTGGCGTTGAAGCCGCAGGTACTGGAAATTTTCCAGGGCATCAGCGAAACCCATGAGGCGCTGTCGACCCGGCAGGCGCGGCGCATTGCGGCGCACGCCAACGGCGAGAAGCTGTCGGCCGACGAAGAGACGCTCTATATCGCGCTTCGCCTCGAACTGATCACGCTGGTCGAGAAGGTTCGCCTGAACCCGGCCCGTATCGAGCAGCTGGTCGAGCAGCTTTATGCCCTCAACCGCCGCCTGATCGCGCTCGAAGGGCGGCTGATGCGCCTTGCGGGCGATTACGGCGTCAAGCGCGAGCTTTTCCTCAAGCATTATTACGGCCACGAGCAGAACCCGACCTGGCTGGAAACGTTGGTCAATACGGCTCCGGGCTGGCTGAAGCTGCATACTGCGCGCGGCAGCGAAGTGGGGGAGATCCGCCGTCAGATCGGTTCTCTGGCCGGTGAATCGGGCCTGCCGGTTCCTGAGTTCCGCCGCATCGTCCAGACCGTCCAGAAGGGCGAGAAGGAAGCGGCCAAGGCGAAGAAGGAAATGGTCGAGGCCAATCTGCG
>PLTD01000139.1 GCA_003165335.1 Rhodospirillales bacterium
CGCTAGACGAAAAGTCGCCGCTTGGGATGACGACTTCTTACAAAGCTTGATCGCAAAGTGAGCCCTTCGCCCGATTCCCCTGCCTCGACCTTACCGCTCCGTGCAGTGAGAGAGCGGTACTGAAAGAAATGGGAGAGAGGAACTGAGGAGCATCGCTACTACTGCAGAACTCTAGCGACTGTCTTTCTTGGATCTTCCCCCTCATGCGACGCGGCGGTCGAGCGCTTCAGCCATCGTGCCGAACGGCGGTTATGCGCCTTTGGTTGCATCCCACCGGATGGCGCGTTAGAGCAAACATGTCTTTGCGCTTCGAGGCCATTCAACCATGACCGATCGTTCGCTTGCCGTCATCGTGCTTGCCGCAGGGAAGGGCACGCGTATGCGGTCAGCCTTGCCCAAGGTTCTGCACAAGGTCGCGGGCCGGTCGATGATCGGTCATGTCGTTGCTGCGGCCGAGGCGCTTGGCGCCGATCCTGTCGTCGTGGTTGTGGCGCCCGGCATGGACTCTGTCGCCGCCGCCGTGAAACCTCATCCCGTCGCAGTTCAGACCGAGCAGAACGGCACCGCCGATGCGGTAAAGGCGGCCCGCGAACCGCTGGCCGGCTTTGCGGGCGATGTGCTGATCCTTTATGGCGACTGCCCGTTGATACAGGCCGATACGTTAGCGC
Source organism: Rhodospirillales bacterium (assembly GCA_003165335.1). Taxonomy (GTDB): domain Bacteria; phylum Pseudomonadota; class Alphaproteobacteria; order BOG-932; family Roseiterribacteraceae; genus BOG-932. The sequence continues at coordinate 669 of PLTD01000139.1, forward strand.
GGATGCGTCAGGAGCGGCAGGACGAGGCCGTCACCGTGCTGGGCATCAGGGTGCGCGGCGTCTCGCCGTATGGCAGGCTGGTGCTGTCCGCAGACGGAACGCTGGAGCGGATCGTCGAGGCGCTGGACGCGACCGAAGCCGAGCGGCGGATCGACCTGTGCAACAGCGGCGTGATGCTGATCGACGGCGCACGCCTGTTCGTTTTGCTGGATGCCATCGGCAACAGCAATGCCAAGGGAGAATATTACCTGACGGACATCGTCGCGGTCGCACGAAACGCCGGGCTGTCCTGCCGTGTTGTCGAGGCACCGGCGCAGGAGGCGCTGGGCGTCAATTCCCGTGCGGAGCTTTCGGTGGCCGAGGTGACGATGCAGACGCGGCTTCGCCGCAAGGCGATGGAAAACGGTGCGACCCTGATCGACCCCAAATCGGTCTGGTTCGCGTTCGATACCGCCTTGGGCAGCGACGTGACGGTTGAGCCCAACGTCGTGTTCGGTCCCGGTGTCACCGTCGGCGACGGGGTCGAGATTCGCGCCTTCTGCCATATCGAGAAGGCGACGATCGAAACCGGCGCGATCATCGGTCCTTATGCCCGCCTGAGGCCGGGGGCAAGCATCGGCGAGGGGGCCCATATCGGCAATTTCGTGGAGATCAAGAATGCGCGCATCGACAAAGGCGCGAAGGCCAACCATTTGAGCTATATCGGCGATGCCGATGTCGGCGCAGGGGCCAATATCGGCGCCGGCACAATCACCTGCAATTACGACGGCTTCAGCAAGTTTCGGACAAAGATTGGCGCCGGGGCTTTCATCGGTTCCGACACGACGCTGGTCGCGCCGGTTTCGGTCGGCGCAGGCGCGTTTACCGGCGCCGGCAGCACGGTGACGGAAGATGTGCCGGACGATGCGCTGGCGGTCGCGCGCGGGCGTCAGGCGGTAAAGCCGGGCTGGGCGGCCGAGTTTCGGGCCAAGCAGCGCGCGGCGAAGGATAAGGGATAGGCAGCATGTGCGGCATCATCGGCGTGGTCGGACGGCAGGATGCAGTTCCGCTCATCATGGATGGGCTGAGACGGCTGGAATATCGCGGCTATGACAGCGCCGGGATCGCCACCCTGGTCGACGGTCAGATCCAGCGCCGCCGCGCCGAGGGTAAATTGCGCAACCTCGATCAACGCTTGGCGCTGGAGCCCTTGGGCGGAACCATCGGCATCGGCCACACGCGCTGGGCTACGCATGGCGGACCGACGGAAAAGAATGCCCATCCGCACGCGACCGAACGGGTTGCGGTAGTCCATAACGGCATTATCGAGAATTATCAGGAGCTGAAGGCCGAGTTGCTGGCAAAGCAGCGGCGTTTCGAAAGCCAGACCGACACCGAGGTGATCGCCCATCTAGTCAGCGACCTTCTGGACCAGGGGCTGTCCCCGACCGAGGCAGCCGAGGCGGCGCTGAAGCGGCTGGAGGGCGCGTTTGCTTTGCTGATGCTGTTCGGCGGTCCGCACCCGATGCTAATCGCCGCCCGAAAGGGGCCGCCGCTGGCTATCGGATACGGCAACGGCGAGATGTTCGTCGCCTCGGACGCGGTGGCGCTGGCCAGCCTGACCAGTCGGGTTGCCTATCTGCATGACGGCGATTGGGCGGTGGTCACGATCGACCATGCCACGATCTATAATTCCGAAGGGGCGATTATCGACCGGCCGATTCTGCAAAGCTCGGTTTCAGGCATCCTGACGGGCAAGGGCGAATATCGCCATTACATGCTGAAGGAAATCCACGAGCAGCCGGCGGCGATCGGCGACACGCTGGGTTCCTTTACCAACGAAGAAACCGGCGATGTCGATCTCGGGCCGCTTCCGGCGGATTTTGCGACGGTTCCTCGCATTACCATCGTTGCCTGCGGCACTGCCTATTATGCCGGTCTGGTCGGGAAATATTGGCTCGAGCAGATCGCGCGCATGCCGGTCGAAATCGACGTGGCGTCAGAGTTCCGTTATCGCGCCGCACCGATGCCGCCGGGCGGCGTGGCGGTGTTCATATCGCAGTCAGGCGAAACGGCCGACACTCTGGAGGCTTTGCGCTATTGCCGGGCTCAGGGTCAGACGATCATTTCGATCATCAATGTCGTGGAATCGACGATCGCCCGCGAAAGCGATGCGGTACTCTATACTAAGGCCGGACCGGAGATCGGGGTTGCCTCGACCAAGGCCTTTACGACTCAGCTGGTCGTATTGGCGTGCCTCACCATCGCTGTCGCGCAGGCGCGGGGCGCAATCACGCAGGCGCGGGCATCTGCCCTGGCAGCCGCGCTGCGCGAGGCTCCGGCGCGCGTTTCCGAGGTGTTGAGCGACGTTCGCGGCATCGAGGCATTGGCCCATCAGATCGCACAGGCACGCGACGTACTCTATTTCGGTCGCGGGACCGCCTATCCGTTGGCATTGGAAGGGGCGCTGAAGCTTAAGGAAATCTCCTATATCCATGCCGAGGGCTATGCTGCCGGCGAGATGAAGCACGGGCCGATCGCGCTCATCGACGAGGATGTGCCGGTGATCGTTCTAGTGCCGCGCGATGCCCTGTTCGACAAGACCGCCTCCAACGTCCAGGAGGCACAGGCGCGCGGCGGCCGCATTCTGGTGATATCCGACCATGCGGGTATCGAACGGCTTGGACCGCTTTCGGTCGGCACCATCGAGATGCCCGCGGTCGACCCCTTCGTCTCGCCGATCCTCTATGCGATCCCGGTTCAACTGCTCGCCTACTACGTCGCCGTCGCCAAAGGCACGGACGTGGATCAGCCAAGGAATTTGGCGAAGAGCGTGACGGTGGAGTAGTCGTGGCCGCCGATTTCAAAGGCAAGGTTGCGCTCGTTACCGGCGCCGCGACGGGCATCGGGCGGGCGACCGCGATTTTGCTTGGACAACGCGGCGCGTCGGTTGCGGTCGTTGCGCGCGATCCGGGGAAAGCGGGCGCCGTCGTCGACGAGATTTGCGCGGTCGGCGGCGCGGCTGCTTTTATCGCCGCGGACATGCGTTCGCCCGACGATATCGCGCGGATGGTACGCCAGACGGTCGAGACATTCGGGGGGCTGGATTGCGCCTTTAACAATGCCGGGGTCAACGGCGTTTCGGCCCCGTTCCATGAGCAGACGCTGGAGGAATTCGAGCGGGTGGTGCAGATCAACCTGACCTCGGTTTTCCTCTGCATGCAGCATGAAATCCGTCATATGCTTGATGCCGGCGGTGGGGTGATCGTCAATAACTGCTCAGGCGCCGGCCTGATTCCGGCAGCCGGTTTGCCGCAATATACCGCGGCGAAGCACGGGTTGCTGGGGTTGGCCAAGGTCGCTGCCAAGGAATATGCCGACCGCAATATCCGGGTAAACTCGATCTGTCCGGGGGTCATCGACACGCCGATGATGCGGGCCCATCTGGGGCAAGACGCTGCGACGATCGATGCATTGGTGGCGCAGCTTCCGGGCAAACGGATGGGAAGTCCGGAGGATATCGCCCGCGCGGTGGTCTGGCTTTGCTCGGAAGATGCGGCCTATGTTTCGGGAGATACGATGGTGGTCGATGGCGGGCTGATGGCCCATTAAACCGTGCGAGGTGGCAATGATTTCGCCGCAATATGTCCGGGCGCTCAGCGGTTATAACGCCGAGATGAACTGTCGGGTCTATGGTGCCGCGGGGCGACTGACCGACGATGATCGAAAATTGGATCGCGGGGCGTTTTTCGGCTCGATTCACGGCACGCTCAACCATCTGCTGTGGGCCGACCAAACATGGATGTCGCGTCTCGCCGGGTGGTAAAAGCTGGACTTTCCTGGCAGGCAGAGCGGCACTTTGTACGACGATTTTGCTGAAATGCAGGCAAAACGGGCAAAAATCGATGCCGGAATTTGCGATTGGGCAGCCGGTTTGACCGACGATTGGTTTGCCGGAGAGTTGTATTGGTTCAGTGGGATAGCCCAGTGCAACATGCCCGCACCCCGGACGATCATCGCGGTCAGGCTCACGCCATGCTGACCGCAGCAGGCGAGGATACCGGCGACACCGACATCTTTATTATGCCCTGGGCTGCCTGGAACGAATCCGCGTAAGCCAGGTGTTGCGCACGGCGACAAATTGATGGCCAAATACCCTCGATGCAGGGGGTCAGAACGATGCGCAAAAGATTCGTTTCGATCGGATTGGCTGCGGTGGTTTATGCGGTCATCTCGGGCGGGCAGGCACTGGCAGCCTGCGATTGCCCTGACCTTTCACTGGACGAGCGCATAGCCGGTTCGGCTGTGATTTTCTCAGGTAAGCCGTTGATGTTCGCTCAGATTCCGGCAGGCTCGTCGCCCTTCCATTCTGAACAGTCGATCGAAGCGCCGGGCGGTGTGCAATACGACGTTATCACCTTGTTTCAGGTCGATACGGTCTGGAAAGGTGAACCGACCCGTCGGATCAAAGTGCGTCATGACCGCAGCGCCTGCAGCGTTGATTTCAAACCGAATGCTCCGGTGATCGTCTTCGCTGAAGCTGACTCGACCGGTGTATTGTGGACCAGACTTTGCAGTGGCAACTCGGCATCCGGCGACGCCGGGTATGAAGATCTGAAGCAGGGGCTGACCAATCGCCTTCGATACAACTAATGGCGATATGAGATTTTCACCGGCTAACCATTCCGATCCAAGGCTTATGGCGGCGAATATCGACGCCCGTGTCGTCTTCTGCCGCGATATCGAAGTCGTGCGTTAGCGAAATTTCTGCGCGATGGTAATAGTGCTGCGTCGCACAGCAATTCAGCCGGTAGAACCCTATGTCCGATTATGATTTCGACCTGTTCGTCATTGGCGGCGGCTCCGGCGGTGTGCGCGCCAGCCGTATAGCGGCGGGACACGGAGCACGGGTTGGAGTCGCCGAAGAACGCTATATGGGCGGCACATGCGTTAATGTCGGGTGCATTCCGAAAAAGCTGCTCTCTTATTCCTCCGGCTTCGGCCACGGGTTCGAGGATGCGGCCGGCTATGGCTGGGAATGCCGGGAAAATGCATTCACCTGGGCGGATTTGATCCGCAACAAGGATGTCGAGATTTCCCGGCTAAACGGCATCTATCGCCGCATTATGGAGCAGGCCGGGGTCAAGGTTTACGACGCCCGCGCCACCCTGGCCGATGGACACACGGTTTCTCTGTCGACGGGGGAGCGATTCACGGCCGAGCGCATTCTCATTGCCACCGGCGGCTGGCCCAAAGTGCCGGATATTTCCGGCAAGGAGCTCGCAATCACCTCAAATGAGGCCTTTCACCTTCCCGACCTGCCAAAGCGGATACTTGTCGTGGGCGGCGGCTATATCGCAGTTGAGTTCGCCGGAATTTTCGCCGGACTCGGTTCGGAAGTGACACTGCTCCACCGCGGTATGGCGATTCTGACGGCGTTCGACCATGAGTTGGGCGAAAATCTGATGCATGAAATGCGCAGGCAAGGCATCAAGACTCATCTTCATTCTGTCATCAGACGTTTGGAAAAGGTCGAGGGCGCGATCAAGGCGACTTGCAATGAGGATCAGTCCTTTGACGTCGATTGCGTGCTGTATGCCACCGGCCGCGCGCCCGCCACCGGCGGCATCGGTTTGGAGGCGTTGGGCGTCGTGCTCAGCCCTAATGGCGCAATAATCGTCGACGAAGAGGATCGGACCAATATTCCGCATATTTATGCGATCGGCGATGTCACCAACGAACTAAACCTGACGCCGGTCGCAACGGCCAAAGGCCAGGCGCTGGCCGAAAGGCTCTATGCGGGGGGCGCACGCCATATCAGTCTCGAAAACGTCGCCACTGCGATATTCTCTTCTCCGCCGATCGCGACGGTTGGCCTTTCGGAAGAGCAGGCAGTCGAGCGCGGAGTTATATTCGACGTCTATAAGCAAAATTTCAGGCCGTTGAAGCATCGACTATCGATGCGCGAACAGCAGACCTTCATGAAACTGATCGTCGAGCGATCAACCGACCGAGTGTTGGGTTGCCACGTCATCGGGGACGACGCGGCGGAAATGATGCAAGGCTTTGCGGTGGCGATCACGGCAGGCGCGACCAAGACCATGTTCGACCGTACAATCGGCATACATCCGACTTCGGCAGAAGAATTTCTGACGATGAGGACTGCGGTGCGGGTTCAGCCCTAGGCAAAAAAAAGGCCCGGCTTCCGTCCGGGCCTTTTTTTCAGCTTTGTCAGCGTTTAGCCGACTTTGGCTGCTTTGACATGCCGGTGGGTGTTGGTGCTGACCTTTTTGGCGGTAGTGCCCTTTGATTCAGCCGCCGAGCTCTTGGCCTTGGCAGCGCCGTCCGTTTTGGCTGTCGTATCTGCTTTGGCGACGGTGCCAGTCTTCACGGATGTATCGGCTTTGATTCCGCCGGTGACGGCCGGAGCGGGTGACTTGGTCATGGGCGTGACTGCGGCCGGCGGCGTAACGGTAGTCGTCGATCCGGTTGTGGCGCCGACCTGAGCGAAAGCCGGCGTGGCGAGCGCGAGGGCGGCGACGGCTAGCAGGGGGCGGAAAGCGAAAGACATCTGAGGTCTCCAGTGGTCGAAGAAGTCGACGGACAATCCGCCGTGTCTCGATGTTTAGAATGTGATCCGAGATCATGGCGCACTCGCGTATTTTTGAAGGTATTCCTGTGAATTTGTGTGTTCGTTTCGTGGCACCCTTGTCGCGGCGCCCTGATTGGAGCAATACTCCGCCCCTTTATTTTGCCGTACTAGTCGATCGATGGAGATGATTATGGGCGAGCGTTGGACGCCCGATACGTGGCGGACCAAGCCGGTCGAGCAGCAGCCCGACTATCCGGATAAGGTTGCCTTGGCTCAAGTCGAGGGGCGACTGGCCGCTATGCCGCCGTTGGTGTTTGCCGGCGAGGCACGCCGGCTGAAGTCGTTGCTTGCCAATGTGGCCAACGGCAAGGCCTTTTTGCTGCAGGGCGGCGACTGCGCCGAGAGCTTTGCCGAGTTCAGCGCCAACACAATCCGTGACACGTTTCGTGTCTTGCTGCAGATGGCCGTCGCACTAACCTTCGCCGGCGGCATGCCCGTTGTAAAGATGTCGCGTTTGGCCGGGCAGTTTACCAAACCCCGCTCAGAGCCGACGGAACGGCAAGGCGATGTTGAGTTGCCCAGCTATCGCGGCGACATGGTGAACGGTCTTGCGTTCGATCCCGCTGAGCGGCGGCCCGACCCTGAACGGATGATCAGGGCCTATAACCAATCGGCGGCGACCCTCAACCTACTGCGCGCATTCGCACAAGGTGGGTATGCAGACCTGCATCAAGTACATAGTTGGACTTTGGGCTTTGTCGCCTCCAGCGCCCAAGGCAAACGGTACGATGCCTTGGCTCAGGAAATCGACCGGGCGCTTGCTTTTATGGCCGCATGCGGCATTACCGGGGAGACGACCCCGCAAATACGCGAGACCGACCTGTTCACGTCGCACGAAGCGCTATTGCTGCCCTATGAGCAGGCGATGACACGCATCGATTCCACTACCGGCGACTGGTACGACGTCTCGGCCCATTTTCTTTGGATCGGCGATCGCACCCGCAAGCCGGAAGGTGCGCATGTCGAATTCTTGCGCGGCATTAAGAACCCGATCGGGCTGAAATGCGGGCCGAGCATGAATCCGGATGACGTGCTTCGTCTGATCGATATCCTGAATCCGGCGAACGAGCCCGGACGGCTGACATTGATTGCCCGAATGGGAGCGGAAAAGGTTCTCGATAAGCTGCCGCCGCTGCTGCGCGCCGTAAAGCGAGAGGGAAAATCGGTTGGCTGGGTTTCGGACCCGATGCACGGCAACACGATTAAATCCGGTACAGGCTACAAGACCCGGCCGTTCGATCGGATCATGGCCGAGGTGCGGGGCTTTTTTGCCGCTCACGCGGCGGAAGGCACGCATCCTGGCGGCGTCCATTTCGAGATGACAGGGCAGGATGTTACGGAATGCACAGGCGGTGCACAGGCGATTACCGATTCAGGCCTGTCCCTGCGATATCACACGCACTGCGATCCGCGATTGAACGGCGCCCAGTCTCTCGAGCTGGCATTCCTTATCGCCGAAGAATTGCAGCGTCTGCGATCCGCGACTGATGCCAATCGCGTCGCCGTCGCGTTTTAGCTCGGCAAACCAATAGGTTGATTGTTACTTGGCCGCCGGCGGTTGCGTCGGTGCGTCCGTTGGGGCGGGCGCGGCTGTCGTCGGTGGCGCGGCGATCGGTGCTGCTGGTTCGGCGACGGGAGCTGGAATATCCGAGGCAGGTGTGGACGAGGGCGCCTTATCGGGTGTGTCGCTGTCGCTTCCGACCTGCAGCAAATCCATGCCGGGTGGTACCTCAAACAGGGCTGCGTCCTGAGGACCTCTGATAATATTTTTCAATTCCATACGTGCCGGCGCGTTATCGGCATCGATCGACGTCTTGCCGACGACCCGTACGATAATGCCGTCGTCTGTCGCCCAAACAGTTGCGTTGACAGTCAGCTCCGGTCCGCCGTCGATCTTGATGGCATATTTGGTGGTCAACAGGCCGTCGATTGTCTCAAGCCCTTGCGATTCGGCTTCGGCTCCATAAAACGAATCGACGTCGGTCCCTGGTGCACCAGTTTTTCCAGCAGCTTCGGCTGCTGCGATCCGCAGCGCGACAGCGAGATGACGGGTCGGCTTTAGATCGTAGACCTTGCCTTGATCACGCCGGATAATAGTGATCGAAGGAAGGCCGGCTGCGCTCTTGGCTTCGCGGCGTTCTTTCGGGCCATCGACATAGATGTGGCCTGCGATATCCTTTCCCTTGGCGGTGAAAATGACATCGGCGCTGTAAGACGCCTTTGGAAGAGGAAGTTTGTCCGCCAAGGCGGGTGTCGCGACCAGATAAATCGCCGCCAGGGAGGCAGAAACGAACCGCTGCATTATGACTCCAGTCGCTGATGCGGCGAAACCTTACAATACAATGTCGCCGCGTCCAACGTCGTTTGCGCGGGCGATGTCACGAATAGTAAAGATAAAATTCGTTCACATAACGGCGTCGAATATCGCGACCGGCTTCTTTAGCGGCTTGGCGTCCGGCCTTTGTCGGGCTATTGGCTTTGCGCTTATGAAATCTCGTCCGATAGATTTCTACGGTTTGAACCCTTCGTCCAGCATTTGTGCTACATCGTTCTTCTTTGTCCTATGGGACAACTCGTAAACTGAAATGATTTGCAGTTCCGCATGGTTGATAATTTGCTTTTGAATATGTTCATGCACGTCGGTCTCGGCGGAAGCTCATGGGCGTAACAGTTCGTTTTGCGCCTAGCCCATCGGGCTATCTGCATGTCGGAAACATGCGTCTGGCTATCATCAACTGGCTGTTCGCGCGCCGCGAGAGCGGCAAGTTTTGGCTGCGCATGGATGATACCGATCCTGAACGGTCGAGCCAGGTTTACGCCGACGCGATTCAGCATGACCTAGCCTGGATGGACCTCGATTGGGATCGCTATGAAAGGCAGTCCGAGCGTCTCAGCGCCTATGAGGTCGCCGCAGAGAAGCTTAAAGCGTCCGGTCGCCTCTATCCGGCCTATGAAACGCCGGAAGAACTCGGCGCCAAGCGTAAGGCTCAGTTGGCGCGGGGCGTTCCTCCGCTTTACGACCGCGCTGCGCTTGCCTTGACGATAGAACAGCGGCGCTCGCTTGAGGCTTCCGGTCGCAAGCCCCACTGGCGGTTTAAGCTGGATAGCGGAAAGGTCGAATGGGACGATCTGATCCATGGGCCGATCGTCTTTGAGGCCGGCCAGTTGGGAGACCCGGTGTTAATCCGCGAAGACGGTCGTCCGCTTTATGGATTTTCCTCGGTCGTCGACGATATAGCGTTCGGTATCACTCATATCGTGCGGGGTGACGACCACATCACCAATACAGCCGGGCAGATTCAGCTGTTTCAAGCTTTGGGCGGCGCGTTGCCGGTCTTCGCCCATCTTCCGCTTCTGATCGATTCGGAGGGCACAAAACTATCCAAGCGCCTGGGCACCCTCTCGATTGCGGCTTTGAGGGATGAGGGAATCGAGCCTCTGACGTTGGCTGTTTATCTCTCGCGGATGGGTACATCGGACCCGATTGAACCGCTGGACGATCTGGTCACTCTGATCCATGAGTTTGAGTTCCGCCGTTTCTCGGTTTCATCGCCACGTTTCGACTTGGCGGAATTGCGCCGCCTTAATGCGCGGATGCTGCATGCCATGCGATTTGAACAGGTGGAGGCTCGCCTTTCTTCGTTAGGGTTGAGCGGTGTTACGCCTGGGTTTTGGGAGGCTGTGCGTGCCAACCTGGATAGGCTGAACGACGCAGAATTATGGTGGAAAGTCGTAAATGGCCCTATCAAGCCTTCAATCGAGAACGAAGCCTTGCTTGCTGAGGCAGCGGGTCTTTTGCCCGGTGGAGAATGGGACACAGGCGTATGGTCTGCCTGGACTTCGGCGGTATCGGTCGCGACCGGCCTTAAGGGCAAGGCACTTTATATGCCGCTCAGAAAGGCCCTGACGGGTCAGGATCACGGACCGGACATGAAAACGCTGCTGCCTCTGATCGGTCGCGATCGAATTTGCAAACGCCTGGCCGGCGAGGTGGCATGATGGTGTCTTTGGCTTTCTCCGACACGTCGCGGCGCGAAGTCGTTCCGTTTTCTCCGATCGATCCGGCAAATGTGCGGATGTATGTCTGCGGCCCGACGGTTTATGATGAAGCCCATATCGGCAACGCCCGGCCGGTCGTGGTTTTCGACGTGCTGTTCCGGTTGCTGCGCGCCGTTTATGGCGCCGGCCATGTCAAATATGTTCGCAATATCACGGACATCGACGACAAGATCATTGATCGTGCAGCCGAAAGCGGTGAATCGATAGGTCATCTGACCGCGCGCACAACCATCCAATACCACGAGGACATGGCCGCGCTAGGCTGCCTTTCGCCCAGCGTGGAGCCGCGTGCCACCGAACATATTGCGCAGATGATCGCGATGATCGAGCGGCTAATCGCCGGCGGTCATGCCTACGCCGCTGAAGGTCATGTGCTGTTCGATGTCGGCAGTTTCCAAGAGTATGGGAAGTTATCGGGTCGTACAGTCGACGAACAGATTGCCGGTGCGCGCGTCGAGGTTGCTCCCTATAAGCGCAGCCCGGCCGATTTCGTGCTGTGGAAGCCGTCCAGCGCAGACCAGCCCGGTTGGGACAGCCCTTGGGGTCGTGGCCGGCCGGGTTGGCACCTCGAATGCTCTGCCATGTCCGCAGAGCATCTGGGTGAGAGTTTCGACATTCACGGCGGCGGTCTCGACCTTATCTTTCCGCACCACGAAAATGAAATCGCACAAAGCTGCTGCACCTTCGGCGCAGGCAATCCTGATTTTCGTATGGCGCAGTTCTGGATGCACAATGGTTTTCTGACCGTCGGCGGCGCGAAGATGTCCAAGTCCCTTGGCAATTTTACGACTGTCCGTGCCTTGCGTCAGAAGTGGCATGGCGAGGTCATCCGCCTTGCTTTGCTGATGACCCATTATGCAGCGCCGCTCGATCTTTCCGAGGACCGCCTCAAGGAGGCCAAGTCTCTACTTGATACCTGGCACCGGGCCTGGCAGAAGCGCGAAGAAGGCGTCGGCGCGAAGGCTCCAGCCTATATCGCCAAGCTGGAAGAGATTCTTGGCGATGACTTGAACACCACGCGGGCTGTGACACAACTGGGTGAATTCTCTCGTTTTGAGAATATCAACTATTTGTATTGGAGCGCACGCTTGCTGGGCTTCTTTACGTCACCATCGCCGGATGCTTGGTTCAAATGGGCGCCACCCGAGGCTGAGGCAAGTTCGGACGAAATAGAGATTAAAAAATTGATCGATGCCCGGATTTCTGCGCGTCAGGCACGGAACTTCGCCGAGGCCGACCGCATCCGTGACGAGCTCTTGGCCCAGAGCATTGTGCTTGAGGACGGTCCAGGCGGAACCACCTGGCGTCGGGCCTGAAACAGGTTGAAGTGAGCGATCAATTCGACCCAGTAATAATTCTTGTCGAGCCGCAGCTGGGCGAGAATATTGGCGCGGCCGCGCGGGCGATGCTCAATTGTGGGTTGAAGCGGATGCGCATCGTGCGACCGCGCGATGGGTGGCCTAATGCGCGCGCCTTGGCGGCAGCTTCGGGCGCCGACGCGGTTATCGAGGCGGCGGAAATCTTCGAGAGCACTTCAGCTGCGATTGCCGATCTGAATTACGTGCTGGCAACGACGGCCCGGCAGCGGGACATGGTCAAGACCATACTGACTCCGGAAGTGGCGGCCGAGGAACTTCATGCCCGCGCTTCGGCTCTGCAACGTACGGGAATTTTGTTCGGACCAGAACGCACAGGCTTGATGAACGACGATATTCCCCTGGCGGATGCGGTCGTCACGATCCCGGTCAATCCGGCATTTTCATCTTTGAATCTTGCGCAGGGCGTGTTGCTGATCGGCTATTGCTGGTGGCGCATGCAGGTCCAGAGCGAAGGTCGGCATCTTGAAATCGGTGGCAACCGTCCGGCGACAAAACAGGAGATGGTCAACCTGTTCGTCCGCCTGGAAGAGGCACTGGAGGAGGGCGGGTTCTATACAACAGATCAGCAACGCCCGACGATGGTGCGCAATATGCGCAATCTGCTTCAACGTGCGGAAATGACCGAGCAGGAGGTCCGAACATTCCACGGTGTCATTGTGGCGTTGAACGGAACCTCGGGCAGCGCCAAAGAAAAACGCCGCCCCCGTTAGGGGACGGCGTCCAGTGTGTTCGGTGCCGCTGCGGCTCATCGGCCGTTTGCGGTCGCGTCACCGAATCAGGAATGCCTCAGACGCAAGCTCCGAAGATGATCGAGTCGTTGGTAAATTCCCGCGGCGAGACGCGTTCACCAAAACAGTTAGACATCAGACCACCTCCTTTCGCTGTTGAAACAAGAGCCGAGCGAATCGTTCGAATATCTCTCGGCTCGCGGAATATAGGGCCAAATTCATATACCGCCACAGCTTATTTGACAGGCGGTACGCCAGCCGTATAAAACCCGGCTTCCTCCCGAGAATGTGGACAAGGCCAATGTGCCTCGCCCCGTCGCGGTCTCAGGTTTTCCTGGCGACCGACCGAACTATCGGGACAATTCGAAAACCACCTGAAGGTGCACATTGTGAGCAAGCGTTTAGAGTCCAAGCATAAGATCGACCGCCGCCTAGGCGTTAATCTTTGGGGTCAGGCAAAGAGCCCGATCAATCGCCGCGAGTATGGTCCCGGCCAGCACGGGCAGCGCCGCAAAAAGCCGTCGGATTACGGTAATCAGTTGATGGCCAAGCAGAAGCTGAAGGGCTATTACGGTAACATCGGCGAGCGTCAGTTCCGCCGTTACTACGACGAAGCTTCGCGCCGTAAGGGCGACACGTCCGAAAACATGATCGAGTTGCTGGAGCGCCGCCTCGATACGGTTATCTATCGTATGAAATTCGTGCCGACTGTTTTCGCGGCCCGTCAGTTCGTCAGCCACGGCCATGTAAAGGTCAACGGTCATCGTGTGACGATCCCTTCATTCTCAGTCAAGGATGGCGACATCATCGAACTACGCGACAAGGTCAAGGAATTGGCTGTTGTTCTGATCGCGGTCGATTCCGGCGAGCGTGACGTACCTGACTATATCGATGTCGATCACAAAGGCATGAAGGGGACGTTCGTCCGCGGTCCCAAGCTGCCTGACGTTCCCTATCCGGTTCAGATGGAACCACACCTGGTCGTCGAATTTTATTCCCGCTGATCGGGAGACTATCGAGATTGCGAAAGGCCGGGGAAACCCCCAGCCCCTACAGCAATCTGGTGATAGTTAAAGGGGTGTTCGAAGGCGAGCAGCCATTTAACCTTTCGGCCCGGCAAATGCCGGGCCAAGCAAGGAATTAAGGTGTTATTGGGTTAAGTTTCGTTCTCGCCACTGCCTGTTGCAGCTGGCGGCGCACATGCGTCGTCTAGTCGGTCCTAGATTAGCTGAATCTGGATTAAGTTAATCCAGATTCAGCCGCCGATTCCCTAGACAGGTGACGAGAAGGCCTCTCTGCAAAGCTGCGACGGCACATGCTTCAGTTGATCAACATACATCATTCACGATTGACGTCCTGGCCCACCGTCAAGGTGGTGGCCGGCGCACTTCGCTCATGAAACAAACTTATCACGCGTGGATATCAACAGAGAAGTGACAGCGGTCATCTGTTTCCAATTTAGCCGTAACCGTCAACTTAACGTTATATCCGAGCTTGATTAGCCAAGCCGTTAGGCGTTCAACGCTAACGGCGCCCATGCGGCCACGCAGAATCTTGGACAGGCTTGGCTGGTCTGTTCCGATAAGGGTTGCGGCTTCGGTTTGCGTCATGCCTCGCTGTTCGATCGCCAGGGAAATCTGCGTAATTAGGCTACTCTTAACCTCAAGTTCCTCGGCCTCCTCGCTGGAAAAGCCGATATCACGGAAGACACTTTTGCCGCCTACTACAAAATCAGCCATTTTTCCGCTCCGCTTCTCTCTTTTTATCCAGTTCTGCAGCCCGCTTTAGACGAAACCGAATGAGGTCTATGTCCTTTTGGGGCGTCGCTATCCCGCTCGTGGCCTTCTTCTTGAAGGCATGCAACACATATACGCCGGTCTTCAACTTCACCGTGTAGACAACGCGGTATGTGTCCGTGTCATCATCTTCTAGAAGCTTCATCGTCCCGGGCACTTCCGCGGGCTTGGCGTTCGAAGGCGTTTCCCCGTTCTGCACCTGACGAAGCTGGAAACCGAATGCTCGCTTCAGATCGAGGTCAAATTTCGAAATATCCCTCTTGCTGCTGCCCATCCAAACGATGACCTGCGTCACTCGATCTGGTAGATATGACTTTTTTACCATAATGTCAAGGTTCCGGTTGCACACTGAGGCGAGGGGCAGGCTGCCAGCCTCGCCGTTTCATCAATCAACATTGCCAAGATACCATCCGAATCACGAAGGTTTCAGATACTCTCGAACATCAAAATAGACGATGTCCTCGTAGCGGACCTTGCCCTTAGTCAGACCTAAACGTTGGGCTGGTGTCGGTTTTTTGCTCTTCGGAGGGCCAATGAAGTTATTCCAGACCCTGAATATCTCGAGCACCTTAACCAGGTAGATCGGGTTGTACGGCGCGTTGATATGCCAGGTCAGTGGCTGCCGATGCGACATTATCCCCCGCTCAGCTATAACGAGCCGGCGCCGAATCTGATTGAATACCGTGTCTATCGGCCACAGCGAGGCGCTGATGAGCATGCGGGCGACCGTCTCATCATCGTAGTCATCCAGGTCGGTTACGAACCTGACGCGCTTGTCAGGTTCCGCGGGGTTAGGGAAGATCTGGTCTATCCAGAGATCCTGAAGCTTCTTGTGCTCCACCGGACTTTCCGCACGCAAATCCCGAACTTTCTCGGTCATGATCGCCACTTTGGCGCCGTAGTCCGACAGCCCTGGAAAGCTCAGCTTCGCAGC
Source organism: Rhodospirillales bacterium (assembly GCA_003165335.1). GTDB lineage: Bacteria > Pseudomonadota > Alphaproteobacteria > BOG-932 > Roseiterribacteraceae > BOG-932. The sequence continues at coordinate 16,196 of PLTD01000139.1, forward strand.
CTCAAATCTCTTACGAGCGTCCCTGAGCAGCCGGCGCCTGACATCGACCTTCATGTCTTTCAATATGCGAACCGAGAGGATATCGGCTGTCCGATCGCGGACGCGATCCGTAAACGCGCCCAGGCAAGCCATCATCAGCGCCGGGTCGTCGTCCATATGAAAGCTCACCTTCTTGGCGCCGCGGAGCAGATGTCGCAGAAGATGGAAGTGCCCATGGCCTGTGTATTCCGAATGAACGAGCACACCCTTTGCCGGCAGCTGCTCGTTGTCGGCAACCTCGGTATTTCCGTCCAGATCCGAGCGTTCTGGCGCCGGTGGCGTCTCGCTATCTGGAGCACTCCCCTGGGGCAACTCAACCTGGTCCTTTTTAAGCTTCGCGACCTGGCGCGTGTAGTCGTCCCGCGACCAAAGCCTGGCGTACTCCTGGAGGTGAGCGGCCCGGGTCCGGTCCCCGCAGGCCTCACGCGCAGCCTCGAGCTCCTCCAAGTTGATTGATGGATCGTAGGCGGGCGTGAGCCCGAAGACGTAGCCACTCTTCAATTCGGCCGTTGCGATACCTTGGATCAGAATATGCAGCCGGATCTTTCGATTGGGCCAGTTGACCAGATAGACCTGCCGATCGGTGCAAAGCCGGAGGTGTTCGAACTCCTTGTATGGTAGCCGGGCTTCACGGGATGCGGCGAAAAGCTGACATTGCCGGTAGAGGAAATCGATCTTTCCATAGAAAGCTGAAGGTCCGAGGTCGAGAGTTTCCATCAACCTGCTGGGAACGCCCTTGTTCACCAGATGCTTGAAGACATCGACGTTGCGGAAGCTTTTGCGCTGCCTGAGCGTCGGGCCGCCGACGCTGACGGTCTTACGGCACGCTCGGCACTGCCATCGCATTGAACCGACGTCAGTGGTGCCGAACCGGCGGAACCTGGCTTCGATTTCGGCGAGGCCGCCGGAAAATTGATGATTGACGCAAGCTGCATTGGGACATTGGACAGGTGACGGCCCGCCAAGATATTTGCGTTGCCGCTCAAATTCCTCAATGATCGCCTTATTGCTCTTGATTCGGCCCCTTCCGCCGCAACGGCGGCAGTTGAGCGTGGCGGTGCCTGCGCCGTCCCCCGTGACCTGATAGCCGTCTGAGCTCAAATTCCCCTTTCCAGGGGGAGGACGGATCATCGAGGGCTCTACGCCGAAGTTTTCGCATCCAGGCGTTCTACATGCATTTACCTGAAGCCCGGCAAATCGAGGGGCGATATTGCGTGGAGTATTTGCCGGAAATTTCTTCGGCAAATGGCTGGCGGCCGAAGGCGATGTATCCAAGTTAGTGGTTTGTTCCGCTTCGCTCACAAACCCTACCGGAGAAGATGCCTGCCTAAGTCCGTAATCTTATAGATCGGACCTAGCAGGTGTCAACAGATTGCTGTAGGGGCTGGGGGAAACCCGGCCTTTTTGCTTATGGTCCATTGCTCGCGCCCAATGCTGCATGGATTGTGGCGCGACCGTGTTCGAGTTCTTTAGGTACCGACATCGATAGGGCGAGTTTACGGCCGGCCGCGCCTATTCTTTGCGCCTCGGCGTCATGCTGGATCAGCCAAGTCACCTTTTCGACAAGGTCTGACATATCAGTGGCCACCGGGACGAAATTCTCCCAGGCCACGAGCCTATCATAATACCACTGACGGTATCCGTAGCGTGAGGCCACCTTCAGCACCGGACACCCGGTTAGAAGCTTTTGAAACAGTCCCGGCCAGGAATTGGTATTACCGTCGATGTCGAGTTGGTAGCGGTATCGGCTGAAAAGGGTTTCCGGCACGAAATCCCGGACGAGGCCTGATACCCTTATAGCCGCCGCGTCGGCTTCGTTCACTTGCACGATCCCCGCCAGACCGACATCGAATATGGTCGGGTAGGCAGTTGCGATACGGCAAAGCAGCACGCGATCCATCTTCTGCCATGTGTCGCAATCGATCTCGCCGCCTGTCGTGGAACCACGCCAAAATGCGATTTTGCGTCGCTGTTCCCAAGCGACATCCTGCTCGAGATAGTGCCGGGCCGTCCTCTGGTAGGCACGTTCGGCAAAGAAAACAGGGTCGGGTATCAACAACCGATCGGATCGATGGTCAGAAAATGCGAGACCAGGAACGACGCCATAGTCGTCTGTGTTCAAAGCGATAGAGCCGAGGGGGCCTCCGCGGCAATTGACGATGAGTTGAAGAAGTGCAATCAGCCGGCCGGATGCGAAACTCAACCGTTCGCCGCCCAGATGCGGGTTCAACTCCAGAATGCAATTGTCCTGGCGGAATCTCAGGTGAATCACCGTATTGTGGTGCCGCTCTCCGACGCCCAAGGCAAATCGGAAATAGCCCATGCATGCATGGCGAGTATTAACCAGCGCGCTCGCGATCCCGTATTGCCCGTGGCGCAGCGCCTCGGTCACGGCACGCCTGTAGGCCGATTCCGCGAGCCTGGGCGGCACAAAGCCCTGTTTTGCACTGGTTCTTACGTCTGGTGAGAAGCTTTCAATATTGGCTTCAGCTTGGGTCATGGCGCGCCGCAGATGAAGTTTTCAGCCTGATCCGTGCTACCGCTTCCTGTCCAATGTGCGACCTGAGGATAGGGGCAGAGTGGGCGACTGCGATCGACTTTGCCGTCGGTCATATGTGTCGCGATTATTCGGTCTGGGGCTTTGCCGTGCTCAACCCATTCCTCCAGCGCAGCCAGTGCATCGAAGTGGTCGGGTCCTGGGCCACCGACACAATGCTGCATGCCGGGAACCATGAACAATCGGTAGAAATCGGATGGATCGCCACCTAACTGCAAGGTCACACGGGCGTAATATTCGACGCTGCTGCGGGGAGAAACACCGGGGTCGCTCCAGCCGTGATACTGAATCATTTTGCCGCCCTGAGCCCTGAAATCGCTTAAATCAGGGGAGGTCGCGTCGATTGATTTAGACAGTTTGGCGATTGCCACCGGCAAATCGCGATTATAGTCGAAACTCAGCGAGTCGTAGGCAGGGTTTTCCATGACCATGTCGCGAGCGAAGCCGTCGGCATACAAAAACTGACTGGATTTTTTTGGAGCGGATCCCGAGACGTAGCTGGCCCAGCCTGCTGGTCCTAATTCGCCGCCAGCCACATACCCTGGAAATATTCTTTCGCCTTTTGAGTTGGTTGCCCCCGCATATATGGCCCTTAATGCGTTGACCTGGGGTATTGTCAGGCATTCATCGGCGTCACCGGCTTTGCATTGGATCGTTTCCGGGTTGAAACGGCAGCGCCTGGGGTCATCGATAATCCCGTCCTTGATCCCATCAAGGGCGTCGCAGGCCGCGAGGGTCGCCGCAGCGATTGCCGGAATCTTATTTGCGGGAATATAGGCTGTCGGGACTTTCAGCGTAGAGATTGCCTCCCATAGCCGCCCGCCGAGAGTCAGACGGGTAAAATCCGCTGTCGGGTCTCCAGCGACGATACCATCGTAATCGGCAGGATAGCGCTGAGCCTCCATCAATCCCTGTCGCCCGCCGCCCGAACAGCCGACGAAATAGGATTTCACCGGTGGCGCGCCATAATAGGCTGAGACGATCGCCTTGGCGGCAACGGTCATGACATGGGTGGCACGATGCCCCCAATCGGCAACAAGTTCGGGGTGTCCGATCGCGAAGCTGAAGTCGATGGCATTGCCGTCATGGCCGAGGTTGGAGGAAACAGCCGAATAGCCGTGCGCGAGGGCGGCGGCCAAACTCGCCTCAGCAATGCTTCCCGCGACGCCGCCGTTGCCGACACCCTGAAGCTTGCCGTTCCAATCTATCTTCGGCGGCAACCAAACCTGGAACTTGATCGCGGGTGCAATAGTGCCGCTGATGCGGCAAAAAGCCGTTTTGACCTCGAAGTGCCCGAACATCGGGTCATTCGAAGATAAGGGCCCGGCGATGTTGGCGCTCGTGATTACAGTGTCGGGCAGGTTTAGCTCTTTAATCCCGTCACAGGATGTCGCTCTCGCAGACGGTTCCGCAAGAGCGATCGCAAACGCCGACATAATGAAAACGTGGATTTGCCTCACGCCAATTCCAAACCTAGGTCCCAAGCATCGGTCGATATCTTCGCAGCATTTAATACAATTTTACGCTTATTTCATCGCCGGTGCGAGCCTATTGTTTTTGGCCCCAAGCGCAGTGGAATGCACCGCTCTGGAACCAAAAATCTGGGTCTTTTAGCGCACGGATCGTGAGGTCTATCGCGTCATTATAGCCACGTTCGTCATATTCACGCCGCGACCCTTCAGTTGATTGCACATACCATTGCGCGAGCTTACTGCCTCCGCGTTCGATATAGAGCAAGCCTTCGTGTCGAATGTTGACGAGCCCTGCGCGATGGAAGCGCGGTACCAGAGTGCGGCCGGGTGTGGGATCGACAGCGCGCGAAGCACGCATTGCCGCCACCGAGCCGGTAATGATCTGGTCATAGCCCTCGCTGAGGGGGTGGTTCGGATCGGCCGCTGCCATAGTGGCTGCCTCCAGGTCCTCGATCACCAGCCAGCCGCCGGGCTTCAGAAGTTCAACCATCCGTTGGATCGCGAGGTCTTCATGGTCATAGATATGTTGAAGCAGGAAGCGCGCATGAACCAGGTCGAACGACCCCGGCCCACCGATAGGCGCCAGGGAATCGACCAGAATATTATGTTTGACGAAGGACCCGTTGGCGAGCGCGACACCCGCCGACGGAGCAAGGTCGATGTCGGCGCCGATCACTTCGCCTGATGCGCCTACCTTCTGGGACAGGAAGCGCGCAATCGATCCGCGCCCGGCACCGGCCTCAAGGCAGCGCCATCCAGGTCGAACCAAGTCCAGCCTGCTCTTGGTCGTCGGGTCGAAAATTTCTTGCAGCAGGTCCAGCCGCGCGAACTCTTGAGTCTCCCGTCCCCCCGCCGCCAGGACATACTTCGACTCGATCGAAACGCTGCTCATACTGCTTCCCCATTATCGTTTGGGGGCAGTATGGCAAATTCGGCACATGTCGCCTATTCCCGCTGATCAAACTTCTTCGCGGAAATAGGCGACGAAGGCTGATCAAAACGCGAAATATCGGCCCTCAGGCTGTTGCAGCGACCGAAACGCCTTTGGTCTGGAACAGTTCGACCAGCTCGCCCGTGCTAAACATCTCGCGAATGATGTCGCTGCCGCCGATGAACTCACCTTTAACATAAAGCTGAGGAATCGTAGGCCATTGTGAGAATTCTTTGATACCTTGACGCAAAGCCGGATCGACCAGAATGTCGATGCCTTTGAACGTTACGTCCAGGTGATTGAGGACCTGAACAACCGCAGCTGAAAAGCCGCACTGCGGAAAAACGGGTGTGCCCTTCATAAACAGCACGACCTCGTTGCTGCCAATTTCCTGTTCGATCTGCTTAAAAACCGGACTTTCACTCATCCTATGTCTCCTCTTTCGGGCAGGCTTATTCGGCTGCAGTCTGCAGCGCCAGCGCATGCAATTCGTTACCCATCCGACCCTTCAGCGCCGTATAGACGAGCTGGTGCTGTTGGATGCGGGTCAATCCTTTGAATGCCGATGATACTACATAGGCAGCGTAATGGTCGCCGTCACCCCGCAGGTCGTCGATTCTTACCGTTGCGTCCGGCAGGGCTTCCTTGATCATGCGTTCGATCGATTGCGGGTCCATGGCCATAGCCAAAGCAGCCTTTCTATCTTTTGTTCAGTCCTTACCGGCCATATAGGCAGGCATCCAGCCTTCGTGGGCGTCTTTCAACACTCGGACCGGGATTGTTTCCCCGCCCAAGACCAGGGCTTCACCACCCGTGACTCCGACGCGGCGGATCGGAACCGAAGCTGCTCCAGCTCGGTTCTCAACGGATTCCGGTGAGGTCGTGGTTATTATATAGCGCGCCTGGTCTTCGCCGAACAGGAGACCGGCTTCGATGGGCAGGTCGATCGTTGCCCCGATGCCGCCCGCCATTGCCATCTCGGCCAGCGCTACCAGAAGGCCGCCGTCCGATACGTCATGGCAAGCGATGACTGCCCCACTGACGACCAGTCCGCGGACGAAGTCGCCGTTTCGGCGCTCGGCTTTGAGATCGACGGTCGGCGGTGCTCCGGTTTCGGCGCCGTGGATCTCGCGCAGATATATCGATTGTCCGATCTCGCCTTCGGTGTCGCCGATTAGGAGGATCGACTGGCCCGGCGCTGAAAAGGCGATTCGTGCGATCTTGCCTGCGTCTTCGATCAATCCCACGGCACCGATCGCCGGCGTCGGCAGGATCGGTTCGGCGCCCGTCGCATTGTAAAGGCTGACGTTCCCCGACACGACAGGGAATGACAAAGCCAAGCATGCCTCGGACATACCCTCGATGGCATAAGCGAACTGTCCCATGATTCGGGGTTTTTCTGGATTCCCGAAATTCATATTGTCGGTAACTGCGATCGGCAACGCACCGGTTGCCGTGAGGTTGCGCCAGGCCTCCGCCACTGCCTGCCGTCCGCCCATTTTCGGGTCTGCCATGACATAGCGCGGGGTGCAGTCAGTGGTGATCGCAATTGCCCGATCGCTGTCGGGCAGGCGAACGATGGCAGCATCCGCCTGGCCCGGTCCAGCCAGTGTGTCGCCGCGCACCAGGCTGTCATATTGTTCGGCGATCCAGCGCCGCGATGACAGATCGGGACAGCCCACCAGGCGTTTGAGAACCTCAAGAGCGGGTGCCGGCAGCGGATAATCCAGAGTCGAAACAGCCTTGGGGGCGGGCGTCGGCTCAATCGGCCGGTCATAGCGCGGAGCTTCGTCAACCAGCGGCAAAACCGGAAGATCGGCCTCGACCTTGCCGTGTCGAGTCAAAACCAGACGGCCACTGTCGGTCAAATGCCCTATTACGGCAAAATCGAGTTCCCATTTCTTGAAGATAGCGGCCGCATCACCTTCGCGCCCGGGCTTGAGGATGATGACCATCCGTTCCTGGCTTTCGGAGAGCATAATTTCGTAGGCCGACATGCCTTCTTCGCGCTGGGGGACGAGATCGAGGTTGATCTCGATGCCCATTTTGCCCTTGGCCGCCATCTCGATCGACGAGGATGTCATGCCGGCCGCACCCATGTCCTGGATTGCGACTATGGCGTCGGTTTCCATCAGTTCAAGGCAGGCCTCAAGCAGCAATTTTTCTGCAAAAGGGTCGCCAACCTGGACAGTCGGCCGTTGCGACTGACTGTCGTCTGTGAAAACGTCGGAGGCCATGACCGCCCCCTTGATTCCGTCACGGCCGGTCTTGGAACCGACATAGACCACCGAATTTCCGATCCCCGCCGCCGCCGAATAGAAGATCTTATCCGAATCGGCCAATCCTACGGTCATCGCGTTGACCAGGATGTTGCCGTTATAGGCGCGATGGAAATTAGTCTCGCCGCCAACGGTCGGCACGCCCATGCAGTTGCCGTAATCGCCGATCCCGGCCACGACACCCGCTACCAGATGACGTGTCTTGGGGTGGCTGGGGTCGCCGAAGCGCAGCGCGTTCATATTGGCGATCGGGCGCGCGCCCATAGTGAATACATCGCGCATGATGCCGCCCACACCGGTCGCTGCCCCCTGATAAGGCTCAATGAAGGACGGATGGTTGTGGCTTTCCATTTTGAAAACCAGCGCCTGCCCCCGGCCGATGTCGACAACCCCCGCATTCTCGCCGGGGCCGCAGATGACCCGAGGGCCTTCCGTCGGCAATTTTCTCAGCCAGTTCTTTGACGATTTGTAGGAGCAATGCTCCGACCACATCGCGCCGAATATGCCGATTTCCGTCAGCGTCGGCTGACGGCCGACGATTGTCAGCATGCGTTCGTATTCGGCCGGCGATAGTCCATGTTCCTTTGCCAGCGCCAATGCTTTTTCGTCTTGGGGAACGGTGCTCATGCCGCCAACGCCTCTGCCAGACCGGCAAACATTTTGACCCCATCAGTTCCGCCATGGGCTGGATCCGTCGCATCTTCAGGATGAGGCATCAGCCCAAGGATGCGGCCGGCGGGGTCAGTGACACCGGCGATATTGTTCATGGATCCGTTCACTTCGCCGACATATCGGAAGGCAACTTGCCCCTGACCTTCGACTCGCTTCAGCGTTTCTGCATCGGCTACATAATTGCCGTCGCCATGCGCGACCGGGACGGTGATCACATCGCCGTTGCGGTACTTTTTGGTGAATATCGTATCGGTGCGCTCGACCGACAATTCGACGCGCTTGCAGATAAATTTCAGGCTGGCATTGCGCAGCAGCGCACCTGGCAGCAATCCGGTTTCGACGAGAATCTGAAAGCCGTTGCAGATGCCCAAAATAGGCACGCCCTTGGCGGCACGGGCCTTAACTTCGCGCATTATCGGTGATTGCGCCGCCATGGCGCCACACCGCAGATAATCACCATAGGAAAAGCCACCGGGCAGTATGATCAGATCGACGTCGGGAAATTCCGTCTCTCGATGCCAGATGTGGAGCGGTTCGCGGCCTGTGGCGCGCTTCAAGGCGACGGCCGCGTCGCGCTCGCGATTCGAACCGGGAAAAACGATGATCGCGGATTGCATCGGCTGTGGTGTTCCGGGCTGCGGGACTCGGGTTCGCACGGCTCTGCCGGCATCTGAAAGCTAGTGATGGAGAGGCACAGAGTCTAGGCCAACCGTGAAGATCAGACGTGCGTATAGAGCGCGGCAGTGCGTGACATCACAGAGCGGAGTGGTAGCATCTGCGGCCCGAAACACGGTGAGTTCGTTATGACCGACCATGACCATCCGATCGATTGGAAAGCGCACGGTGTCAAAGTGATACCCGGTGACAGTCTGGACCCGAATACCGCGCAAACACCGGGAATGGAGCGGGCGGCCGCAATCAATTTCGCACGGGTCGGCGCCCAAAAAATCTGGGCGGGTACCGTCAAAATACACGCCAACGCGAAAACCGGCGCTCATCACCATGGCGCCTTGGAGAGTGTGATCTATATCTTGCGCGGAAGGGCAAGAATGCGTTGGGGCGAGCATCTGGAATATACGGCAGAGGCCGGGGCGGGGGATTTCATCTTCGTACCACCCTACGTACCTCATCAGGAAATCAATGCCTCGACCGACGAACCGCTGGAATGCGTTTTGGTCCGCAGCGACAATGAGGCCGTCGTGGTCAATTTGGATATCGAGGCGGTAGAGCGCCCCGAGGCGGTGGCTTGGGTCGATCCGATTCACAAAGCAGGTGCATGACAGAGCGCAATGTCAAAAGGCCGTCTGCCCGCAATCCTTCTCGCCTAACGCGCCATTGCAGCCGTCGGTGCGCCATTCTGCTTGAAGACTATCCCGTCCTTCATGACGAACTGTACCTTCTCGAATTCCGACACGTCTCTCATGGGGTCTCCGGCGACGGCCACTATGTCTGCATATCGTCCGGGCTGAATAGAGCCGATTCGGTCTGATGCGCCGATCAATTCCGCGGCATTGCGGGTAGCGGCGAATAGAGCGTCGACCGGCGGCATGGTCGCCTTGGTCAGCAAGATGAACTCACGTGCGTGATCTCCTTCGCCAATATCCGTGCCGAGGGCGATCTTGACCCCGGCCTTAAGCGCATTCGGGAAATTTTGAATCGGCTTCAGATCGTTCTCCAGTTCCTTATCTGCAGTTCCAGGGGGCAACCGGTCGGGGTGGTCCTTGGCAGCCTGATAGAAGACGTCATAGACAGTCAAAGTCGGCACCAGATAGGTGCCGTGCTGTTTCATCAACTGATAGGCTTCGGCGTCGGCGAACGATCCATGTTCCACTGAATCGATTCCAGCCGCGATAGCATGTTTGATCGCGTCGGCTGGATATATATGGGCCGCGACTTTCAGCCCGAGAACGTGGGCCGTGTCGACCACAGATTTCATTTCGTCGTCGGTCATCAACATGCGGTGCGGATCGTCGCCCACCGAGGCGATCCCGCCCGACGGCATCATTTTGATCAGGTCCGCGCCGCGTCGCTTATGTTCGCGCACCCGCAGACGTCCCATCTCCGGCGTATCGACGATACCGTTGTCCCAACCTGGATGGCTGAAGCCGGCATCGAAGCCGTTCGCTTGGTCACCGTGCCCGCCGGTCGGCCCCAATGGCTCCAACGATACCCACAAACGCGGCCCGGGCAGAGTATGGGCGGCAAAGGCATTGCGCAGAGATACTGTTTCGTCGCCGCCCCCGACATCGCGTGCACTGGTAAAGCCTTGCAGCAGCATTTCTCTGCCGAATTTCGCCCCGTCCAATGCTTTGTCGATCGCGTTGTGGGTCACGCGATATTCAACCTCATTCTCGCCCCCGGGACTGCGCTGGGAGATGTGAATATGACAGTCGATGAAGCCAGGCAGCACCGTATCATGTGTTAGATCAATGATCTCGGCGCCGGTTGGCGTTATATAACCGCCCTGGATTCCTGTGATTTTGTCGTTCTCGATCAGGATCGACATTTCGTGCTGTGGCGATGCTGTAACGCCGTCGAAAAGCGTGCCGGCTTGCACAACAATCGTCTTGGCTGTCACCGTGCCGGCAAGAGCAAAAGCGGACACGGCTACTATGAGCGGAAGTCTTCGCGGCATTCCTGCTTTCCTGCGTTGGTCGAATTTGAGGAGAATGCGCGCATTTTGCTGTCACTTAAACGCATCTTGTGCGTCGTCGATAATTATGTGCCCAGAACCCGGTCGGAATGTGGCAAGGTCTCTTCGTGCGCTACGGGGACGTTATGACGAGTCTGCGCGAAGCGGAGCATGTGTCGCGGCGATTATTTATGGTTGGAGGCGCCGGTGCGGCTCTGACCACCGTAGCGGGCTGTTCTTGGTTCGAGCCGCCGCCACCCGTGATCAGCTATCTGGACCCTTCGTCGATAGACAGCGTCAATAGTGGCACCAATCTCGCTGCCTTTCGTCGCGGATTGGCTGAGCAGGGCTTTGTTGAAGGCGATAATGTAACAATCGAATATCGCTACGCGAATGGGGACGCCGATCGTCTGTCGGAGTTGGCCAAGGAGGCGATCGCCGCAAATCCTGCCGTTCTTGTCGTCGACACTTCGGCTGCGGCGCACGTTGTGCAGGCGCTAACGCGAACCATGCCTATCGTATTTTGCCAAGTAAACGATGCCGTCGAGAGTGGCGAGGTGGCAAATCCGGAACGACCGGAGGCGAATGTAACGGGTATTGCCGACGTAAACGATCTCAGTCCAAAACGGTTGCGCTTGCTGAATGCCTTGGTACCTCCAACCGCGAAAATTGGCTATTTGAGCAACCCCAACCGCCGCTCGTACGAGCGCGAACTGCACGAGATTCAGGATGAAGCGGAGCGGCTGAAGCGCCGGTTGGTCGTATTGCGGGCAGGCAACGACACCGAACTGGCGGGTGCTTATGCAAAACTATCCGGTTCGGGCGTGGGAGGGGTTGTCGTAGGTTCTATGCGCGGCCTGCGAGGGCACCCCGAAAAGCTCGTCGCTTTGATTGCACGACGGAACATTCCAGCCATTTACTATAACCGCGATTTCGTCGGTGTCGGTGGGCTAATGAGTTATGGACCGGCCTTCAGTGAAATCTATCGGATGGCCGGAGTTTACGCGGGCCGCCTATTGAAAGGCGCTCGACCCGCCGACCTGCCTGTACTGAATCCTCACTCGGTGGAACTGGTCATCAATATGAAGGCTGCTCATGTACTCGGACTGATAATGCCGCCGGAAATTCTGGCCGAAGCGACCGAGGTGATCGGATAAGTCTTCGCCCCGATAGGGACTTTCGATAGAAGTACGGCAAGCGCGGACTTCGATAAGTATCGCAGCAAGATTATTCCAGTTCGCAACGCATGACAGCCCTAAACCTCCCCACGGATAATTCCGGGGGGTTCTGAAAGGATTTTTGGAGTTTTCCTCCTGACTTTGCCTGCTCTCTGCGGCTCTCCCGGGTGGACACTGTCCACAAGTACGCCGTCCGCAGCCTTGCCGACAGCGTCGCGACCTAGCCTGCAAGGACGGAATCGTTCCGCATGACCTCAGCTCAATCTGCGCAACCGCTCATTTGGATCATCGTCGCCACGAGCTTCGGATTCGTCGTGTCACAGCTCGACGTCACGATCGTCAATGTCGCCCTGCCCAGCATGGGCCAAAGCTTGAAGGCTTCAGTTGCCGGATTGCAGTGGGTCGTCGATGCCTATGCGCTGATGTTCGCTTCGCTGCTTTTGTCCGCCGGTGCAGTCGGTGACCGGTTAGGGGCAAAACGAGTTTATCTAGCCGGTTTCGCAGTTTTTGCGATCGCTTCGCTGTGCTGCGGTTTGGCTCCGAACGCCATCCTGCTTGTCGTGGCGCGCGGAATGCAGGGGCTTGGGGCTGCAGCATTGGTTCCGCCGTCGCTGGCCCTGTTGTCCCATGCTTGCGGAGACCATGCGAAAATTCGTGCCCGGGCGATTGGATTGTGGACAGCAGCCGGTGGAATATCGATCGCCGCAGGTCCGGTCGCGGGCGGATTTTTGATCGGTTGGCTCGGTTGGCGGAGCATTTTCTTGGTCAATCTGCCACTGGTCATGATCGGCATCGCTATGACCGTCCGCTTTGTGCCTGAAACGCCGCGCAATAGTCACGGCAGGCATTTGGACCTGTCGGGCCAGGCATTGGCTATTGCCGCGTTGATCGGGCTCTCCGGTGCGATCATCGAGGTCGGGCCGCGCGGATTGGGCGACTGGCTCGTGATAGCAGGCTTTGCGCTTGGCGTTGTAAGCGCCTTGGCGTTCTTGGTGGTCGAGGCAGGCAGCCGCAATCCAATGCTGCCGCTATGGTTTTTCCACAGTCTGACCTTCAGCGCGACCGTTGCAGTCGGCACGCTGGTTAATCTTTCCTTTTACGGAACGATCTTCGTCCTCAGCCTTTATCTGCAACAGGCGCGGGGTTATTCGGTCATCGTCGCCGGCTTGGCATTTCTTCCGCTAACAGCGACTTTCATCCTATCCAACATTGCTGCCGGAGCCTTGGTGGGCAAATTTGGTTCGCGCCTGCCGATGGCGGCCGGCTTTCTTGTCGCCGCTCTGGGCTATTTCCTGCTTCGCGGACTGGATAGCGACACGTCTTATTGGCAGATGGTTCCGGGATTCTTGCTGATCCCGTTCGGTATGGGAACGGGTGTGCCGGCTATGACTGCGGCGCTGCTCTCAAGTGTCGAACGCCAATATTCCGGAACTGCATCCGGTGTTCTGAACACCGCCCGGCAGGCCGGGGGCGCTGTCGGTGTCGCGGGATTTGGCGCGATGGTCGGACGCAACCATGAGGCAATCATCTCCGGTCTCCATGGTGCGGTCTCAATTTCCAGTGCGCTTCTGGTGGCAGCTGCGCTGCTGTCCCTATTGGGTGTAAGGCGGAGCTGAGCCGAATTACATCGGCTTGTCGCCCGGTTGGCATGGTCCGGTCCGGTGGCCATCGACGCTCATGACCATTTCGTTCGGAATGCCGCGAATGGCCGGCATGCCCTCCAAATGTACATGGTTGTCGCTGTGAAAGGCGGCGTCGCCGGTTGGCGTGATCATCGAGTGTACGGTCACTTGTATGCTCTGCATCTGACAAACGGCATCGACGATGGCCATGCCCGCCGTGATATTCACGGATTTTTGGCTGCAATTTTTCATATTCTTATTGGCCAAATCGGCGACCGACTTATCGCCTGCGTAACAGCCGCGTTGTGTGGTCTTTGGCATCAGACCTCCCGCCATCGTCAATTCCCACTCGCCCGACTGCCGCATCATTGTGCGCAGGTCTCCGGCCCGAGCATCGACGCCGGACAATCCGATCAGACTGGTACACAGGAAGGCGAGGGTTCGAAACATTTAGCTTCTCCGGATTGAGCGATCGATCGGATGTGGTCTGAACTTATAAGCCTATAGCGGCAGAAATTCGGCACTCAGGCTGAGCGCGCATCCAGCGTCAGCGTCAGGCAAAACGCCGAGCCGCCGCTGCGGGCAAAGCTCCCGAGATTCACGCGATGGACTATATAGCCGCGCTCGTTCAATTGACCTTCGAGCGCGGTGCTGCAACTGCCGAATACGACGTCATTGGGCGTGATCGGAAAGGCGTTGGCGGCGAGCTTCAACGCGTCTGCTTCCGGCACCTCAATCAAGTCCTTGCCGAAATGCTTTTGCAAGAGAGAACGCCCGTCGGCATCAAAAGCCGCGGGGAAATGAAGAGCTTCGCCGCCTGGCAGCACGCAAAGACAGGTATCCAGGTGATAGAAGCGAGGATCGACAAGCTTGAGCGGGTGAACAGGCTTACCATAGGTTCGGGCGATCACCGCGCTGGCCTGGAGGCTCGAGCGCGGGCCGTATCCGGTCCAGAACGACTGGCGCGTCAGGTCCCAGATTGCATCCCCCGCGCCTTCGAAGAAGACGCCTTCGGGCATCGTGATGATCCGCTGCACCGCATACTGGCGGCGAAGGCGCTGGAAGAACGCCATGTTTTCCTGCTCTTCCCCCTGCCGTTCGGGGAAGCGAAAGCGGGCGAGCAATACGATGCCGTCGAGCACGACCGCGGAGTTTGCGGTGAACACCAGATCGGGTAGGCCGGCCTTGGGCCGTTGCACCTCCACGCTCGCCCCCAGTTTTTCGTAGAGGGCCTTCATCTCCCGCCAGCCGGCTTTGGCGTCGCCGGCCAGCTGGGCTGCGTCATGCTGCCAGGCGGCGGGGTCCATCCACGGATTGATGACGTAATCGATAGAGAAGAAATCAGGCGGAGACATGGCAACGCGCATCGGCGAATCATCCCAAAATCGGTATGCTTCGCGCAAGACTGGCTTATGCGGTCGGCAATGTCACGGCAGGTAGTCCCCGTCAGTGCGCTGGTGTCGGTACGCGCGCGGGCGGAATATTGGGCAACAGCAGGATCGACGGCAGGCTGAGCGCCAGAAGGATGCCCAGCGTCATGAAGGCATCAGAATAAGACATAACCAGGGCTTCCCGATGCATCTGGCCGGCAACCGCCGCAACCGCCTGCATCGGTGCCGTGACCGCGTCCCCGGTGCGCGCCGCCAGCATCGCCGCCATTTGCCCGATCTTGTCGGCGGTCGTTACCGAATTGGCGCTGATTCCATCGTTGATCGCTGCGAAATGTACCTGTTCGCGGGTCTGCGTAATGGTCGACAGCATTGCGATACCGATCGAGCCGCCGAGATTGCGGCAGATATTGGAGAGGCTTGCCGCATCGGCGGAATCGCGCAGCGATAGGCCGGCCATTGCGAGCTGGAACAGCGGCATCGCAAACAGCGGAAAGGCGACAGCGCGGATGACCTGAGGCAGGATCAGTTCGCCTCTCCCGACATCGTGAGTCAGGTCGGCATTGAGGAAACAGGAGAGAGAGAACAGCACGATGCCCGTCCCGACGAGCGTGCGCGGCGGCACGGATTTCAGCAGGAACGGCATCAGGGGGAATACCGCAAGCTGTGGCAGGCCGCTCCACATGACGACCCCGCCGATCTGCTGGGTGCTGAATCGCGGGACTTCGGCAAGATAAACCGGGATGAGGAACAGCGAGCCATAGCTGACCGCGCCAACCATCGTCGACAGTAGGTTTGAAAAGCCCACCGCGGGCTGGGCGAATAGGCGCAGATTGATAAAAGGTTTCGCGCTGGTAAATTCGATGATCAGGAAAAAGATCAGCGATACCGCCGAAACGACAGCCAGTGTCGAGATCATCGGCGATCCGAACCATTCGTGCCGCTGTCCTTCTTCGAGCACCACCGTCATCGCGCCGAGCCCGACCGCCATAGTGCCGATTCCCCACCAGTCGCCCCCGACGAGGTCCGTTAACCGCATCGGTCCCTTGTCCAGCGCGTAAAGCTGCAGCGCGACTGCGAGCAATCCCGGCACGACATTCAGATAGAAAAGATAATGCCAGGAGAAATTCTCGGTCAGCCAGCCGCCCAGCGAGGGCCCGATCGCCGGGGCGAAGGTCGCCGATACACCGAACAACGACATGCCTATCGCCTGTTGATGTGGCGGCAGGTGGCGGCGGATGACCAGAAGTCCGGTCGGGATCAGGACGCCGCCGGTGAAGCCCTGACCGACCCGCGCAAGGATCAGGTCGTTCATGCTGGTCGACTGTGCGCAGCCGATCGAGAACAGAACGAAAAGGATGGTATTGACGCTGAGATAGCGCCGTAGCCCGAAGACCACGCCCAGCCAGCCGGTCAAGGGGATGACAATGATCTCTGCGATCAGATAGGCGGTCGATATCCAGCTGCCCTCGTCAACCGAGGCGCCCATGCCGCCTTCGATCGGTGCGAGCGACGAGTTGGTGATCTGGATGTCGAGGATTGCCATAAAGCATCCAACCATCCCGCCGGCAATCGCGAGCCAATCGCGCAGTCCGGCACTCGGCGCGGCATCTGTCACGAGATCACGGTTTGGCTTGTGCCGGCGACGCAACAAGCGTGGTCTTGGCGCCCGGCGGTGCGGAGCGGGTATCGACTGTTGCAGTCGCCGATAGGCCAGGGCGCAGCTCGACGCCGTTCAAGCTGTTTCGGTCGATCGATATTTTGACTGGAACACGTTGTACGATCTTGGTGAAATTACCTGTTGCGTTTTCAGCGGGCAAAAGTGCGAATTGCGCACCGGTACCCGGAGCCAGACTGTCGACCGTTCCGGTCACGTCGAGATCGGGGTAGGTATCCAGTGAAATCCGCACGCGCTCACCGCGATAGATGCCGCGCAGTTGGGTTTCCTTGAAATTGGCGACCAGATAGATGTCCTCAATAGGCACGATGGTCAGGAGCCGCGTGCCGGGCTGGACATATTGTCCGACGCGCACGGACCGATCGCCAACCGCCCCGCCGATCGGCGCAGTCAATTGTGTGTAGGACAAACGCAAGCGCGCCTGCTCAAGACCGGCTTGGGCGCGCTTCATCATGGCGGTCGCCTTGCCGCGCGCACTTTCCAATACACCGATCTGCTTTTTGGCCTCGTCCAGCATCGCCTCAGATTCCGCAACCGCCGCATTGGCGCGCTTATGCTCGGATTGGGCCTGCTGCGCCTGCTTGAGGCTGACAGCGCCGGTGCCGACCAGAGTATCGAAGCGGCTTGCTTCCTGTTGGGCGAATTCGGCGGCTGCGCCGGAGGAGGTGAGGGCAGCTGCGGTCTGCGCCATGCGCGCCTTTTGCTGCTCTATTTGTGCTGCAATATTGTCGAGATCCGCGTTGGCCTGTGCGACATCGGCCTCGCTCTGTTCCAGCTCTATTCGGTAATCGCGGTCGTCGATCTGGGCCAGGACCTGCCCTGGCGTGACGGATTGATTATCTGAGACGCCGACCGAGGTCACATAGCCGGCGACTTTCGGTGCGACCACAGCGTTGTCGGCTTGCAGATAGGCGTTATCGGTCGATTCGAGATAGCGCCCGACGAGAATCCAGCGCCCGCCGTAAGCAGCCCCCGCGAGGAGTATCAGCACTGCAGCCCCGATCAGTAGAGGGCGTCGAAACCTTTCGCGCGCACTGATCTCAGGCGTTGTATTGGTGTCAACGGGTTGGATTGTGGGACGGGGAGCGGATTGCATGAGCCATCTCTCTGCTGATCCGCCGACGGCGGCAACAAACCGACATTGATCGCCTTAGTGACCAGTGACATTTTATATGTTACAGATCGGTAACATTGAGACGTTATTTGCCGATGAGTTCTATGTCAATAAGGCTGGCTTATACAGCGGCAGGCGCTGGGCTTCCGGGCGTAAAAGTTGGGCCGCGCGCGCGAATCGTCGCTGTTGCCCGCGATCTATTTTACCGCCACGGAATTCGAGCCGTTGGCGTCGATACAATTGCCGCGGCGGCAGCCACGAACAAGATGACGCTCTACAGACATTTTCCATCAAAGGACTTGCTGATCGCCGAATGTCTGCGCGAATTCGCATTGGAATGCGAAGCCGATTGGGAACAGATCAGCGCTGGCCACGCTCAAGATCCCGACGGACAATTGCGGGCCTGGGTCGGCTATGTCAGCGATCTGATGATCAAAGAGGCCGACCGGGGCTGCGCCTTGGCAAATGCTGCCATCGAGCTGCCCGACAAGGACCATCCGGCTCGCAGGGTAATCGAGGAGTTCAAGACCGCACAGCGAGAACAGCTCGTCATATGGTGCCGAGATGCGCGCTATATCGAGCCGGATCAACTGGCCGACGAACTATTTCTACTGCTGGAAGGAGCGAGGGTTAGCATTCAAAGCGTCGGGATAAACGGCCCCGGTGCACGGCTCAGCCGCATGATGCAAACCATCATCTACCATAACGGCAGACTTTAG
>PLTD01000229.1 GCA_003165335.1 Rhodospirillales bacterium
CTTCAGCCGGGGGAAGATGTTAAGCGTGCAATTGGCATTACGAGTAGTGTTATCCTTCTCGCCTTGTTGCCCCCGATTGGAGTGAGGGGGGTATACCGACTAGGTCCAGCTCAAATCGTGATTTCTGAATGGCATCGACCGGATCCGTTTTCCGGTCGCCGCGTAAATGGCGTTGCCGATCGCCGGACCGACCGGACCGACTGGCGGCTCGCCGACCTCTGAAAACCGGTCATTTCCGGTCAAACCGCCAAGATGAACGTTTACCTGAGGTGCGTCGCCGGTGCGCACCATTGGATAGGCATCGAAATTGCCCTCCACGATGCGCCCGTTGCGGATCGACAGCCCTTCGTTGACCGCCATGTTATATCCGAAGATCGCTCCCCCCTGAATTTCAGTCAGCACTGCGTCACGGTTCATCATCTTTCCGGTATCGAATGCCACATCCAGCGTGTGGACCTTCAGAATGCCGCGCGGCGTCACCTCGACGGTCGCTACGACGGCAACCGTCGTACCCGTTTCGGCTTTACCCGCGTCGTTGCCCCAGTTGGCGATGGCGACGCCCTGTCCCATACCCTTCGGTAAGGCTTTGCCCCACCCAGATTGCTGAGCCACCTCCTTAAGGCATTGGGTCCAGCCCCGGTCAGGCCAGCCGGACAGGAGTTTGATCCGGTATTCCAGGGGGTCGGCGCTTGCCGCGTGGGCGCATTCGTCGATAAATGTATCGACGATGAAGGCGAAGGAGTTATAGCCGGGGCCGCGATAGGGCCCGGTCAATATGTGCAAGGGCAATTCGTGCACGTCGATCCGGACATTGGGTACCAGCTTAGAGGCGTAGGGGTTTTCGGCGAACCCGACGTTGAAAAAGCCCTTATTTGAGGCGGCTCGCCCGTGAAGAGCCAGCGGCATGCCGCTGGCGTCCAATCCGGCCGTCATCTTTGCCGCGATAATCGGGCGGTATCGACCCTGTCGGGTCATCTCTTCGCGCGACCAGACGACCTGAACTGGTCGTCCCGGGAATTTTTTTGCAACTGCCACAACCATACGTACGTCGTTGCCATAAACGCGGCGGCCGAATGCGCCGCCGACATAGGTCTGGTGATAGGTCACCTTATCCGCTGAAACACGCGCCTCGTCTGCTGCGACTAAAAGCGCCTGGTGCGGATGTTGCGACGGATGCCAAAGTTCGACCGCCCCATCTGTGACGAGCGCGGTTCCGTTCAACGGTTCCATGCAGGCATGTTCCGAATAGGGCGTGTTGTAAGTGGCTTCGACGATTTTCATGCCTGCGGGCGGACTATCGAGGGCGCTGACGTCGCCCACCAGCTTAAACGGCTTTTCGACCGGGCTATCGAGTGCCGCAACCAGGGCCTTATCGAGTTGCTCGGTCGTCTTCCATTTTGCACCGTCGCCGTCGTCCCATTCGACGGGGAGGGCATCCAGAGCCTTGCGCGCCTGCCAGTAATGCTCGGCGATGACGGCGACTGCACTTTGCGCGGTTGATTCCGCAAATCCCATCGTAGAGGTGGGAGGAGTGCCGGCAGCTCCGCGCGGTTCGGCCGGATCCACACTAACGACAGCGAGCACACCCGGCATGGTTCGGATCGCGTCGGCATTATAGCTTTTCAATTTGCCGCCATGCACCGGCGACTGCCGCAAAGCGGCATAGACCATTCCCGCAGGGCGCACGTCGAGGCCGTAAGTCGCACTGCCGTTGACGATCAACGGCCCATTCAGCTTGGTCGGTGTCGCCTTGCCCAGTAAGGTCCATTCGCTGTGCGGCTTGGGTGTAGGTTCGGGGTTGAGCACGATCGTTGCGGCCTTGGACGCTACCTGGCCAAAGCGCAGGGTTCGGCCCGTTGCTGTATGTGTCAGTACCGAATCGCTGGCCGTTATCTCGCCGGGGGCGACTTTCCAGGTCGCCGCTGCCGCCGCCTTTAGCCGTTCGCGAGCAGACGCTCCCGCCTGCAGCAGAGTCTTTGTGCGCTCGCTGTTGGTGGAACGACCGCTAAAGAAACCGATAAGGCCGAGCGAGCCCGAATAGACACCCTTTTCGTGGATGTCGCGCAGAGGGGATGCGAACTCGGCTCTGATCTTCGACCAATCGCAGTCTAGCTCCTCGGCCACTGTCATGGCGATTTGTGTCATTATGCCGTTGCCGATTTCCGGTGTTGGAACGCGCACTGTCACGCTGTCGTCGGCGGCAATCTCGATCCAAGCGGAAATCTCAGTGCTTGACTGGGCGGGGTCCATAGCCCAGGGCGCGCCGACAATATTCGCTGCGTGCGCGGCGGAAATGCCCAGCCCCATTCCTCCGGCGACTACCGCGGTTGTGATCAGGAAGCCTCGGCGTGAAAGGCCGGGCGGATTTGGTAATTGATGCCCCATTTGGCTCTCCCGTCGCGCGCCTGTGTCGGAAGCCTCGCGCATTGGGCGCAGACTAGCTGAGGCGGGGCAGATTGAGAACCGATTTTGCCGATGGCAGGATGCGGATCGCCTTGCCTTGGTGCGCGGCATGGACCAAACCGGTCTCGCACCTATATACACACCCGACCATGAACTCCCCCGCGATCCATGACGATACGACCGATTCTCACGCGCTCGAAGCGCTGCGCCGGAAGCTAGGCTTTCGGGCGTGGCATCGCGGCACCCGCGAGGCTGATCTTTTGATCGGCAGTTTCGGCGACCGGCATCTTCCAGATTTCGATGCCGAGGCGCTGCACCAGTTCGAACTGCTATTGAAGGAAAATGACCCCGACATCTATGAATGGATGACGGGACGCACTCCCATTCCACGGGAGCACGATAACCCGGTTACCCGGCTGCTTCGCAAATTCCGTTTACCTCCGGCATCACCTTGAGCACGATTCCAAAACTCGGTCGTCTAAAGCCTTCGGTCTCAAATCCCGAACCTTCGCAATTCATTTTGCCCGAGTTTGATTTCACGCCAGGGCGCAGAGTGACGCTCGCGGGCGCTCCTGAGGGGCATGATGCTCGCTTGCTGGTCGCGTTGATTGCGCGGGAACAACGCGACCATGTCCATATTGTATCGGACGACGGGCGCATGGCGCGCCTCACCGATCTTATCGCCTTTTACGACCCTGCTCTTGAGGTCGTCACTTTTCCGGCTTGGGATTGCCTTCCCTACGACCGGGTGTCGCCGAACCATGAGATCGTAGGGCACCGCATTGCTACTTTGGCGAGATTGCTGGCGCCGGCAAAAAAGCCGCGCCTGATCATCGCGACGGTCAATGCGGTGGCACAACGCGTGCCGCCCAGCGGCATGGTGCGCAATGCGGCCTTTGCAGTTGCAGTCGGAGACCGGGTCGACATCGATATATTGCAGCTGTTCTTTGCCGAGAATGGTTACAACCGGGCGGAAACGGTGCGCGAGGCAGGGGAGTTTGCCGTTCGCGGCGGCATCGTCGATCTGTTTCCGCCCGGCTTTGAGGAGCCCGTGCGCCTCGATCTTTTTGGCGACGAGGTTGAGAAGATCCGAAATTTCGATCCCATGTCGCAACGGACGACAGGGGAGCGTGACCGGCTCTCGTTGCAGACTATGGTCGAATTTACCCTGGACGAGCCGTCAATCGCACGCTTTCGCAGCGGCTATCGCGAGCTGTTCGGAGTCGTATCGAACGATCCGCTCTACGAGGCGATCAGCGCCGGCCGCCGCTATGTCGGGATGGAACATTGGCTGCCGCTTATGCACGAGCGAATGGAGACGATCTTCGACTATTTGCCGAAGGCGGCTCTGTCGCTCGATCCTCAGGGCGATGAGGCTTTCGACGCCCGTTTTGCCCAGATTGCCGATTTCTATCAGGCACGGCTGGACTTGCAGAAAACCGAGGCTCGGGCGAACGCGGCCGTCTATCGGCCACTGCCGCCGGACCGGCTCTACCTAACGCGAGAGGAACTGGATCACCGATTCTCCGACCGCTCCACACTGCGCCTTTCGGCCTTCGGGCAGGTCGAGGGTGATCAGAA
This sequence comes from Rhodospirillales bacterium, assembly GCA_003165335.1. Taxonomy (GTDB): domain Bacteria; phylum Pseudomonadota; class Alphaproteobacteria; order BOG-932; family Roseiterribacteraceae; genus BOG-932. Next base: position 3,985 of record PLTD01000229.1, read on the forward strand.
CAGCATCGATGGCGGCGGTAAGCGCGGGCGTGATTTCTCAGACGTGCGCTCCACTCAGGCGTCGGAACTCTACGACACCATTCATCAATATTTGGACCGTTACCGTCATGACGGACGCCGAACGCTGATCGCGGCCTACAGCCAGGGATCGCGTCATCGGCTGATGGGAGTATTGGCTGAACGCGGCATCGATCGGCTGGTTCCCGTAGATAGCTGGGACGACGCAAAGAAACTGCCGAAGGCCGAAACCGGTGTGGTCGTACTGGCGCTGGAGACAGGATTCACCACTCAGGATGTCTGCTTCGTATCCGAGCAGGACATATTGGGCGACCGCCTCGCTCGGCCTCAGAAAAAGCGGCGGCGCAGCGATAAATTTACGATCGATGTGGGTGAACTCACCGACGGCGATTTGGTCGTCCACGCCGAGCACGGCATTGGCCGCTACGCCGGGCTTGAGACGCTGCAGGTATCCGGCGCCGCTCATGATTGCGTTCGGATCATTTATGCGGGCGACGACAAGCTGTTCGTCCCGGTTGAAAATATCGATGTCCTGTCGCGTTACGGATCAGAGGAAACTACGGCGACGCTGGACCGGCTGGGCGGTGGCGCCTGGCAGGCCCGCAAAGCGAAGGTCAAGAAGCGCCTGAAGGATATGGCGGAGCAGTTGCTAAAGGTTGCTGCGCTTCGATTGCTGCACCAGACCGAACCTCTGACTCCGCCGACCGGCCTGTACGAGGAATTCGCTGCCCGCTTCCCCTATCCCGAAACCGAGGATCAGTTGCGGGCGATCGAGAACGTGATCGAAGATCTGGGTTCAGGGCGGCCGATGGATCGGCTGGTTTGCGGCGACGTCGGTTTCGGCAAGACCGAGGTTGCTCTTCGCGCCGCCTTCGCGGTTGCGATGAGCGGTATGCAGGTTGCTGTAATCGTGCCCACGACTCTGCTGTGCCGTCAGCACTTCAAGAATTTTCAACGCCGCTTCGCTGGCCTGCCGTTGCGTATCGAACAGCTTTCGCGGCTTGTAACTGCGGGCGACGCGAAGTCGATCAAGGAAGGAATCGCCGAAGGTAAAGTGGATATCGTCATCGGTACTCATGCCTTGCTGGGCAAGACGATCAAATTTCAGCGAATGGGGCTGCTTGTTGTCGATGAAGAACAGCACTTCGGTGTGAAGCAGAAGGAAAAGCTAAAGGAGTTGGGCGAGGGGGTACATGTTCTCACACTGACGGCGACCCCGATCCCACGCACCCTACAGATGGCTTTGGCAGGCGTGCGGGAACTCAGCCTGATCACTACGCCGCCGGTAGACAGGCTTGCTGTGCGGACCTTTGTGCTGCCCTATGATCCGGTGGTGATCCGTGAGGCAATCCTGCGGGAGCAGTTCCGAGGTGGTCAAACCTTCTATGTCTGTCCCCGCCTGGAGGACCTGCCGAAGGTCGAGCACCGACTGCGTGAGCTGGTGCCCGAGGTAAAGATGGTCATCGCTCATGGCCAACTGGCTCCGGCCGATCTTGAGGCGCGAATCAGCGCCTTCTACGACGGCGAATATGACATGTTGTTGGCCACTAACATCGTAGAGTCCGGCCTGGATCTGCCGCGGGCGAATACGATGATCATTCATCGTGCCGATATGTTCGGTTTGGCCCAGCTCTATCAGCTTCGCGGTCGCATCGGCCGGGCCAAGCTGAGAGGCTATTGCTACCTGACGCATGCGGCAGGCCAGATGTTGACCAAACCTGCGCAACAGCGCCTGCAACTGATCGAGACGCTGGACAGTCTGGGCGCAGGCTTCACTCTGGCCAGCCACGATCTCGATCTGCGTGGCGCCGGCAATCTGCTGGGCGAGGAGCAATCCGGCCATATCAAGGAAGTTGGTGTCGAACTCTACCAGCAAATGCTTGAGGAGGCTGTAGCGGTCGCCAAGAGCGGCGGTACCGGCGAAGATCTGCCTCCCGACCAGTGGACGCCGCAAATCAACCTCGGCATTCCTGTCTTAATTCCTGAGGCTTATGTATCAGAGCTAAATGTTCGTCTAAACCTCTATCGTCGTCTGGCCGATCTTCACACCCGCGATGAACTGGATGCGTTCGGGGCCGAATTGATCGACCGCTTCGGCCCTCTTCCATCTGAAGTTGAGAACCTCCTGGATACGGTTGTAATCAAACAGCTTTGTCGCTCCGCCGGAGTCGACAAGCTCGATGTCGGACCGAAGGGCGCTATGATTTCCTTCCGCAACAACAGCTTCGCTCACGTTGATCAGTTGATGGCCTGGGTGATGAAGCAGGCCGGCACCGTAAAGATCCGGCCGGATCAAAAGCTGGTCTATAGCCGCGCTTGGGAACAGCCGGACAAGCGCCTGAAGGGTGCTCGGCACTTGATGGGCGAGTTGGCGCTACTGGCTGCTTGATCGCCTATTCGTACTGCAGCAGGAATGAAGCCGCTCCACGCGGCTCGCGCTTCCTGACCGGGTTGTAAAAGGGCGACAGAACCTTGAGCAGTCGGGGCAGCGCGAAACGGCCGAAGCGGCGACGGTAGGATTTTTCCGATCTCAGCGACGATCGAAGCTGTTCCGGTGTCATTTGGGCTCGGTCGAAGGCCAGCAGGGCATCGCTTGCGTCATTGCCGAACTTGCCCAGATGCCTGAATGCGCGAAAGAAGCCGCCGAGCCGCGAGAAATACGAAAACCCGCCATGAACCGCCCGGTGAACATCGAAACATACTGAGCGGTGCTCATATTCCTCAGCCAGATGCCATTTCCACAGCGCGACGACACGTGGATCGGCCCCGGCCAGCAGATCGTCTGCCTGTTCAAAGAAGAACTCTGCCTGGATGATCCCGAGACTCTCGAATCCTTCGCAATAGGCGGTATTGAACAGCAGCGACTTTGTTTTCAGAAACGCGTCATAGTCGGCTCCCAGTTTGGCGCCGATCGGCGCCACGCCATTATATCCTTCCTGTTCGAGTTTTTGATTGAACAGCCGGTGCTGTCGGTAATGGTTGGATTCCTGCTTAACGAACAGATCGATGTCGTTTCGCAGCTTAGCGTATCGCTCGCCCATAAGCTGATCCTTGGCCCGCAGCATGACGCGGTTCAAATAGGTCTCGACATAGGGCAGCGAGAACGAGCCGGCATTGGTGATCTGGGCGAATTCGGCGTTCTGGCACCAGTGGGGGTGGGCGTCTTGAAATTCGAGCCCCGGTTTGCGCGGCTTCATGTTTCCTCCTTATCGCGGGCCCATCTTTGTCTTGGCGATGAAGGCCGAAATATCAGCCAGTACCGGTGCACGGCTACGAAAATAAGCGGTAAGAGCCAGGACGCTGCCGACGTGTTGGACACCCGGATAGTAGCGATCTTCGACCCGTCCGCCCAGCGCCCTTACGCGGGCGGCCAGATTTTGGCTGTTATAGGGTCCGACTGTAGTGTCTGCGTCACCTGTTGCTAGTAGCAGGGGAGGTGCGTCGGCGCGGGCGTAATGGATCGGCTGAGTGACCGACATGTCTGGTACGACCTCGAAAATGGGCTTCACGTCGTCGCGGGTCAGCGGCAGGAAGTCGTAAGGTCCGGAAATGCCGATACCGCCGGCAAGTTTGGCGTCGGCTACTCCTGCCTTCGCCAGATAGTCGCGATCGAGGGTCAGCATAATGGAAATATAGGCTCCGGCCGAATGGCCGGCGAGATAGACGGTCCTGGGATCGCCGCCGTAACTTGCGATGTTATGAAGTGTCCATGCGGTGGCGTCCGCGCCGTCGTCCAGGAAGCTGGGGAAAGTGACTTCCGGGTATACGCGGTAATTGGGTACGACGACGATCGAGCCAGTGCTGGCCAGCGCCTGGGCAGCGAACAAATAGTCCTTTTTGTCACCGCTTTGCCATGCGCCGCCATAGAAGAAAACGATCACCGGAGCGCTCTGGCCCGCGTTCTTTGGCACATAGATGTCCAGCCGCTGTTTGGCCTTGTCACCATAGGGGATGTCGCGGGTAATCGTGATATTTCCCGTGGGTATCGTAGCGTTCAATAGATCGATCGGCGCGCAGGCGGCGAGTGTGTTCAGCATGACACTCAGGCCGGCTATCCTCCTCAGCACGCCGAAATAAGGGCGCAAGATCAAAGTCAGTCGGTCGGCCAAATTGAGAATCTCCGGTACTGTATGTGGTTTAGACGGCCATATCAGGCTCGGGAGGCCATGACGTCGTCGCCGTTCGCGATCAAGGCGTCGAACAGAGGCAAAAACGAGGCGGGCTCCTGTGCACCAGCCAGGGAGTAGCGCCGGTCGAAGACAAAAAATGGAACGCCTGCAATTCCGCTCTGGCGTCCCAGAGCGTCGATTGAAGCGACGGCTTCTGTTTCATCACGGCCCAGAAGGAACTCCTGAACGATCGTGGGATTTAGGCCGATCTCTGCGGCGATGCGGATTAAAACCGCGATATCGCCGATATCCTCGCCGAGTTCGAAAAATCCGGAAAACAGGCGATCGGCCATTTGGTCGTCTCTTTGCGAGCGGGCGGCAAATCGCATCAGGCGATGCGCTGCCATGGTGTTGGGAATGCGGTTGATGCGATCGAATTTGAACCTGATGCCATCTTTGGAACCCGATTCCTCTAATACCCGCTCCATTGCACTCAGCCTGTCGAAATCGGTGATCTTCCCTTGCGAAGATTGACGCCGGTCAATGCCTTCACTCGGTATTTCGGGATTGAGTTGGAAGGGTTGCCAAGCCGTCTGTATCGAAAGTTGCGGGCGTAGCTCGCGTGCACGCGCCAATCGTCGGCGGCCGATAAAGCACCATGGGCAAGAGAAGTCCGCGAAGACTTCAATCAACATCTTCTATCCTCGAATACGACCGCAGAACGGTGCTATGCGACAATGAATATATTCCACGTAAAGACTGGATTCCGGATACGCGTCGCAATGAATCTTGGATGATATGGGACCGAACTAAGATTCTTCAGCCAGCCGGTACCCGATTCCTGGTTCAGTAAGGATATAGCGCGGCTGCGACGGGTTATCGCCCAGTTTCTGGCGTAGATGAGCGACATGGATACGCAGATAGTGCGTATCTTCTAGATGTGCAGGTCCCCAGACCTCTCTTAGAAGCTGCTGGTGGGTTAGGACTCGGCCCGGATTGGCTGCCAGCAGACGCAGAATGCCATATTCCTTTCGCGAAAGGCGCACTTCCGTGCCGTCGATTGCGACCCGGCGCTTTCCCAAATCGACATAGAGCGCCCCATGAACGAATATCGGATCGCGGGCGATCCCGTCACCGCGCTTGCGCAACGCAGCGCGCACCCGCGCCATCAGTTCTGCGATGCTGAATGGCTTGGTCAGGTAATCTTCGGCGCCGCCGTCCAGCGCACGGACCTTCTCGATATCGCCTGATCGCACCGACAGGACGATTATCGGGATTGTCGACCATTCTCTGATATGTTCGATAACGGTTTGGCCGTCTATGTCCGGAAGACCGAGATCGAGAATGACGAGATCGACTTTGTCGACTGCGGTCTTGGTGATCGCCTCTTCGCCACGGCCGGCTTCGACGACCTCATAGCCATAGGCGTTGAGACTGATTCTGAGAAAACGGCGAATTTGCGGTTCGTCATCGACAATCAAAATCTTGGCCAAAGCGCCCGAGAAATCGGTCGTCGTCGGGTGAGTGGCCGCAACCGTCATACATATTCCTCAATGCCGTCTTCGGCGGCTTCCGGCTCGGGCAATTCGGATATCGGAAGGGTCACTTCTATGCACGTGCCCTCACCATAGTCGCCTGGTAGGGCCTGAATGGTCCCGCCTTGTGCCTGCATCAGGCCGCGGCAGATCGCTAAGCCGAGACCGGTCCCGGCAATGCGATTGTCCCCGGCTTTGACTCGATAGAACATGTCGAAAATCAATTCGCGCTCGCGCTCCGGTATGCCGGGCCCCTTATCGACTACTTGAATGACGGCGGTCTCATCCCGTTCGAACGCGCGAATCTGGATTGTCCCACCGGCTTGAGAGTATTTGGCTGCATTATCCAGAATATTAACCATTACCTGTTCAATAAGGATCGGATCGACGAACAGAAGCCTCATGTCCGGCTTCACGTCGGTTGCGACCTGGTAGGGACTGAGCGCTTGCTTGAGCCGCTCGATCGCACTACCGACAATATCGTGAAGGTCTACCCAGTCTCGTTTGGGCTTAAGCGCACCATAGCCGAGCCGTGTCATGTCAAGAAGATTCTGCACGAATCGGTTCAACCGTTCTGCCTCTTCCAGCACGGTTTCGAGTAGCTCGCCCCGGTTTTCGGCCGACAAGGTATCGCCAAATGTTACTAGGCTGGTCGCAGAGCCTATGATTGACACCAGAGGGGTGCGCAAATCATGTGATATCGAAGAGAGCAGCGCCGAACGAAGCTGCTCTGTCTCGCTCATTACTCTCGCATCCTCGATCGAGCTCGCAAGATTGGTTCGTTCGATCGCAACGGCGGCTTGGTCGGCGACCGCATCGAGCAGCCTACGCTGTTCGGGAACGAGGCTGCTCTCGGACTCTTCGAAGGCAACTCCCAAAAGCCCGACCGGGCCCGTCGCGGTGCGCAGAGGCATAAACAGCCATTCGGAGCCCGGCAACGTGTCGGACTTCCATCCGGCGGGCTTGCCGTGCCGCCATGCCCAGTCCGACGCGGCGGTTGCTGCGTCGGTCAGATGATCCTCAGGCGGATAGCCAGCTGCGATTTCCAGGCCGCCGTCCGCTCCCGGCAGCAAAACAAGCGATCGGCAATGCAGGGTTGCGGCGACATGATGAACCACCGCCCACAACACATCGTCGCGGCTCGCGGCAGCGGCTATGCGTCGACTGAAATCATAAAGCTTCGCTGTTCGTCTCGCTGCTTGCCGGCTAGCCTCAGCCTGCTCGCGGCTGCGGGCAGCGACGCGGCCGGTCAGCATTGCGACCACAAAGAAGAACATCAGGGTGAAGAAGTCTTCGGTGCTGGCAATCGCGAAGGCAAAGCGTGGTTCCGTGAAGAAATAGCGGTAGACGACAAAACTAAGCAGGCTGGCGACGACGGAAGGCCACAGTCCAAAGCGCAGTGCGCTGACCAGCACCGGCAGCACGAAGATAATCGGTAGGCTTTGTAACGGGATGAAATATTCGGCGATTGCCGCTACCAGCCCGGCGCCGGCGACGGCGGCGATCGACAGGGCATATTCCCGTGGGGAGTTTTCATTGAATGCGCGAGCTGGTTGCTCACGCTGCTCGGGCGCGGACTTCTCGTCCTCGGCCCCGATGACGAGAACTTCAAAGCTCTTGGCGCCTTCAATAAGCTTTTGGGTTACCGATCGTGTGAACCATCGGCCGAAATTCCTCTTCCGGGGTTGGCCGACCAATATGCGGCTGACATTGCGAGACCGGGCATAGTTGAGCAATTCGCTCGCCGCATCCATCGCTCCTGGCAGCACGACGACTTCAGCGCCCAGCCGCTCGGCTAGTGCCAGCGTGTCCTGAATTCGGTCTTTGGATTCCTCCTTCAGATTTTCTTCATTCGGGGTCTGAACATGAACCGCGATCCATGAAGACCGCAAACGGTCGGCTGATCGTTGGGCGCCGCGCACCAGTTTCGGGCCGACTGTAGAATCGTTGATACAGACCATGATGCGCTCACGGGTCGGCCACGGACCCGATATCGCGTGCGCCTTCATATAGGTCAGCATTTCGGCATCGACGCGCTCGGCCGCCGCCCGCATCGTCAGTTCGCGTAGTGCCGTCAGGTTTCCACGACTGAAGAAATGGGTGATTGCGCGGCTGGCCTGGTCCTTAACGTAAACCTTTCCTTGATGAAGCCGCTCGATCAGATCTTCCGGCGGCAAATCGATCAGCTCGATCTCGTCAGCCTGATCAAGGACGCTGTCTGGCACGGTTTCACGTACGCGGATACGGGCGATACGTGCAATTACATCGTTCAGGCTCTCGAGATGTTGGATATTGAGCGTTGTATAGACGTCGATTCCGACATCCAGAATTTCAGCGACATCCTGATAACGTTTGACGTGCCTGCTGCCGGGGACGTTCGTGTGGGCAAGCTCATCGACTATGACCAGACGCGGACGGCGCCTCAGAATGCCGTCGATATCCATCTCGTAGAAGATGCGATCTCGGTAGACGATCTGTTTGCGGGGCAATACATCGAGCCCGGCTAGCAACATTTCGGTCTCGGCTCGACCGTGCGTTTCCAGGATGCCGACGATGAGGTCGGTCCCTTCCTTCAGCCTGCGCTGGGTTGCCTCCAGCATGGCGTATGTCTTTCCTACGCCGGGTGCGGCCCCGAGGAAAATTTTCAGCCGTCCACGCGATGCCTTCTTCAGTTCCGAGAGGAGGGCTTCCGGCTGCGGGCGATCGGGATCGTCAGCCATGATCTCCGCTATGTCGGTGGAATATGCTCATACCCCACATTAGCTCCCATGCTCTTCTGCGTCAGGAAAAAAAGTGCGCACGCAGCTAGGTGCGCATCGAGAGAGATGTGGTGTGTATAAAACTGCGGTTCAGTCAGCGGACGGAAACTCGATAGCCTTTACTGCGACGCCAAGAACTCTCTCGGCGCTCGATAATAAAGCCTCGGTTTTCGGACGAAATGTACCGGATTGAATTCTCAAGTATTCGCCGCCGAGAGGCAAAATCAAAATCACGGTGGTTTCCTGACCAGATTCCAGCTTGAACTTTGCCGACTCACTGAGGCATGAGAGGTTCACGTCGGTTACTTCCCAGCCTAAATTCGCAAGTGTGACCTTTACCGTCCCACGGTTCCTATTTGACAGCGGGAACCAGGCATCTCCGTCGGTCCAGCGATGCGTGCCTTCGCTCGGGTGCCAACCGGAACGCCCGTCATGTGTGCGTATCAGCGTATCGCGCTCGATCGGGTATCGATCTCGATAAGGACGTGCGATATAGGCATCCCCTCGCCAAGCACCCGGACATCGTGAACACTCCACCGCGTAGCCGCAGCGTGCGAGTAATTCAATGAAGTATGCTTCCGAGTAGCCAAGTTCCATCCAACCGAACTCGGCAATGGCGCGAATTGCTTCGCCATCCAGACGTAGCCCCCAATGATAGGGCAGCAGTTCACGATCTGGGGATTGCTCCGTGAAGATCGGTTCGCCTGAAAAACAAATGAATCCGTCCGGCTTCAAGAGGTCGTGAATGCGTGTCAACGCCTCTTGGTGGTCGAAGCAGTGGTGGAAAGCCTCAAAAAAGACGACCCGATCGAACTTCTTGTCTCCTATCCCGTCTCCGAATCGGCCGACCTGGGTGAAGATATCAATTCCGAGCGCCCGACATTGCCGTTTGATGGCGTCGAGAAAACGGGCTTCGATATCTATTGCGTGCACGTGACAGCCCATGCGGGCGAGCTGGATTGAGAGCTGTCCCTCGCCGGAGCCATATTCGAGGATATCAGCGCCGGCCTTCACATCGAGCGTTGTTAGAACCCATCCGTAACAAATGAGGAATTCACCGACCATGCGGCTATCTGCGAACCGATAAGGTATGGGCCAGTTCGCAGTGTCGAATTGTTCCGTCGAATCCGTGCGCTCCATAACCATTGCGTCGTAATGATTATTGGTTGAGATCGATTGATAGGTCGTGAGCACCTTTTCGCGATAATCCGGGGAAAATGGGTCGAGATCGGCAAACGGCGAGATATCCATTTTGTAAAAAAATCGACTGAGCCTGGAAAGTTGCTCGCCCACGGTGTCGACAGCGAGAGCTTTTTTGATTTCTGCCAGCAACTCGCTGAGATCGCTGAAACCATGCCGCTTCTGTGCGGTGGCTTCAGCAATCATTTGACGATAGGCAGGGGATGTCGCCATCCGATAGCGCCCCCATATCGTCGATCCGACTCTCCAGAGAACGGGTGGAATGAGTTGGCGTAACGATTCTTTGAAATTCATCGTGACGCGCTTCATCCGCGAAGTCTCTCGGAACTGGAAATTATGTAAGTTCTCTCATGCATCCGCGGGCACGCATAAAACGCGTCATTCGATCTCAACCGGTAGCGCCGCTGCCTTTGACAAGCCGAAGCGGTGTGTAGACGATGACCGTTTCACCCCGTTGGTTGATGATCTCGTTGCGGGTGCGCACCAGGCCGCGGCCGCCCTTTGCGGTCGGTCGAATCTCGGTGACGGTCACCTCGACATGGACCGTATCACCGGCAACAACGGGTCCCTTTACGTCCAATTCCATATTCAAAAAGGCCAGGCCTGTGCCCTGGATCAGCCCGACCATCAACAGCCCTTCGGCCATGCTGTAGATCAGCGCTGCCGGGGCAACCCGTCCGGCGATCGCTGAGTGCTTTTCCCGGAACTCAGCGTCGGTGAACAGCACTTCGAGAAAACCGGTGCAGTTGATGAACGAAATGATATCCGCTTCGGTGATCGTGCGTCCGAATGTCTTGAATTGGTCGCCAACCTTCAGCTCATCCCAATAGAGACCCTGTCCCAGAAGCTTCATTTTGTACCTATATGAGAGACGCACCCAAGGTGCCTGAGAGCAGAATGCTCTATTTCTTTTTAATTGGCTTTGGTACCGAAAGTACGACCAGTGCCAAGCCGCAGCGCACCATTCCAAGTGATTTGGCGGCGGCCAATGAAAGATCGATCTCACCGTTGCTTGCCATGCCGCGGTCGTTGACCTTGACCTGAACCTTACGGCCGTTGAGCAGATTTGTGACCTCGACGATCGACTGCAGCGGAAGTGAGGCGTGGGCAGCCGTCATCTTCTTTTCGTCGAAAACCTCACCGCTTGTCGTGTGATGACCGCGAAGCTCACGGCCATACCAGCTTGCGGTTATGGCGTCGCTCGGGAGAACACGCCCAACATCGCATGCGCCGGCATGAGCGGCGCGTGAAGGCAAAGAGACCGACAAGGCAATCAACGCCAGACCGATGCTCGAGATTCGGATTACGGACAGAGTGGTCCTCACAGAGAAGATATCACTAACCAAGACTGGCCGAGGAAGCGGTTGAGTTCAAGTCTCTTCGCCCAAGTCCTTGGTATGCCGTCATTTTGATGCCGTTTGATCGAGCAGCAAGTTCAAATTAAGCACATTGACTCGGGGTTCGCCGAACAAACCAAGCGTGTGCCCCTGTGTGCATTTCGTAACGAGCGTCCGGACCTGGTCCTCCGAAATCCCCCGAGCATGCGCGACACGGGTCACCTGAAATTCGGCTGCAGCAGGTGATATATCCGGATCCAGACCGCTTGCTGAGGCGGTAACCAAATCGCCTGGTACCGCTTTGTCGGGATTGTCGGGTTGGTTCTGCCGCACTGCCGCGGCGACTGCGTCGACAAGCTTCTTACTGCTTGGCGCGAGATTGCTTCCGCCGGAATAGGTAGGATCATAGCCGAAGCCGGGGGCAACGGCCGGCGATTCTTTTGCCGCAGAGGGACGCGGATGAAAATACTCTGGCTTTGAAAAATATTGGCCGATGAGGGTTGAGCCGACGACCGTATCGCCCTGTCTAATCAAACTGCCGTTGGCCTGCTGGGGAAAGAGCAATTGGGCTATGCCGGTAATCGCCAGTGGGTAGGCAAGACCGGTTATCAGTGTCATGACCGCGATCATCAGGATCGCCATGCGCAAAGCGGATGCCATCTCGCTGTTCCTCCTCTCAGGCCATGCCGATGGCGTTGATCAGCATGTCGATCGCTTTGATTGCGATGAAGGGCACGGCGATTCCGCCAAGACCGAAGACCAGTAGATTCCGCCTCAGCAGGGCTGATGCGCTGCTCGGCTTGTAATTCACGCCGCGCAACGCCAACGGGATAAGCGCTATAATGATAAGGGCATTAAAAATAATCGCCGATAGGATTGCGCTTTGCGGACTGCCCAGACGCATCACATTGAGCGCCTGAAGCTGCGGATAAACTCCGATAAACAAGGCGGGAATAATCGCAAAATATTTCGCCACGTCGTTGGCGATTGAAAAGGTCGTCAGAGAACCGCGGCTGATCAAGAGCTGTTTGCCGACCAGGACAACCTCGATCAGCTTCGTCGGGTCGCTGTCCAAATCGATGAGGTTCCCCGCTTCCTTGGCTGCGGGGGTTCCGCTGTTCATCGCAACTCCGACGTCGGCCTGAGCCAAAGCAGGCGCATCGTTCGATCCGTCGCCGCACATGGCCACGAGTTTGCCTTCACGCTGCTCCTTGCGGATTAATTCGAGCTTTTTCTCTGGTGTCGCCTCGGCCATGTAATCGTCGACACCTGCCTCGGCGGCAATCGTCGCTGCTGTCAAAGGATTGTCCCCAGTGATCATGATCGTGCGGATGCCCATCTGGCGCAGCATGCCGAAACGCTCGCGGATCCCAGGCTTGATGATGTCCTTAAGGTGGATCAGACCCAAAATCCGTCCTTCCCGCGCGACGGCAAGCGGCGTGCCGCCTGCTTTGGCGATTCGCTCGACAGCCTGAGCCATATCCGGCGCGGCTGAACGGACCCGCGCGCTTGGGTCGCCGACGATATAGGCGACGATAGCGTCTACCGCTCCTTTTCGAACCTTGTCGCCGCCGTGGAGGTCGGCACCGCTCATCCGCGTAAAGGCCGAAAATTCGACCGACCGTTCAACGGACGCGGCATCGACGGAGGCATTGTAGCGGTCGGTCGCGAGGCGGACGATGGATTTGCCTTCCGGAGTATCGTCGGACAAAGACGCAAGCAGGGCTGCTTGGACCAATTCCATGACCGTGACGCCGGGTGCTGGAATGAAATCATCGGCCATGCGATTGCCGAAAGTAATGGTCCCGGTTTTATCGAGCAGCAGCACGTCGACATCGCCTGCAGCTTCGACAGCGCGACCGGACTTCGCGACAACGTTGCTGCGTACGAGACGGTCCATGCCGGCGATCCCGATCGCTGACAGCAATCCGCCGATCGTGGTCGGAATCAGTGTCACTAAAAGCGCGATCAGGAAAACCATCGGGATTGTTGCGCCGGAATAAGTCGCAAAAAGCTCGAGGCTGGCGGTTACGACGAGAAAAATGATCGTCAGGCCGACCAGTAGAATCGTCAATGCGATCTCATTGGGCGTTTTCTGGCGCTCCGCGCCTTCGACCAGCCGGATCATGCGGTCGAGGAAGCTCTCACCGGGTTTCGCGGTGATGCAAACCTTTATGTAGTCCGACACGACCCTGGTGCCGCCGGTCACCCCTGATCGGTCGCTGTTGGATTCTCGAATTACGGAAGCAGATTCGCCGGTGATTGCCGATTCGTCGATGGAGGCTATTCCCTCGACGACCTCGCCATCGCCCGGGATGATTTCTCCAGCCGAAACAATAACAAAATCGCCCTCGCGCAGCGAACTGCTCGGCACATCTTCCGTCGCGTCGCCATGTTCGGAAATAAGCCGATGTGCTTTGGTTTCGGCTTGGGTGCGACGCAGAGACTCTGCGAAAGCCTTGCCGCGCGCCTCGGCGACAGCTTCTGCAAAATTGGCGAACAGAACCGTAAACCAAAGCCAGGCGCAGATCTGTGCGATGACGCCGGTGTGTTCACCGCCGGTAATTGCGAATTGCCGCACGGCCAGAATCGATGCGACGAGCGCTGCAACCTCGGTAACGAAGATGACTGGATTTCGGCAAAGCGTCGCGGGGTTAAGCTTTACAAACGCTTCCATTGCCGCCGCGGCGGCAAGGCGTGTGTCCAGCAGACTGGGACCGGCCGGTAGGTTCAACCTTTTGGGTCTCTTCAAAATCCGATTCCCGCCTTAAGTGCGAAATGTTCCACGATCGGCCCAAGGGCAAGTGCCGGGAAGAATGTCAGTCCGCCGATTATGCCGACGACTCCGATCAATAGGGCGACGAACAACCCCGTGTCGGTCGGAAAGGCGCCGAATGACGGTGGTACTGTCTTTTTGGCCGCAAAACTTCCGGCGATCGCCAGGATTGGTATAATCACAACGAAACGGCCCATCAGCATCGTTGCGGCGAGTAAGGCGTTGTAGAACAGGTTGTTGGCGTTCAGCCCCTCGAATGCGGAGCCGTTGTTGGCATCGGTCGATGCGAAGGCATAGAGAATTTCGCTAAGACCATGCGGACCCAGGTTTCCAATTCCAGCCAGACCTGCCGGCGTGATTACCGCGATTGCAGTCACGATTAAGGTGCCCGCGGTTGTTGCCAACAGCGCGAATATGGCGAGCTTTACCTCGCGGGATTCGATCTTCTTGCCGACATATTCCGGCGTTCGTCCGACCATGAGGCCCGCGATGAACACCGCGATCACAACATGGAGCAACATGCCGTAGAGGCCCGCCCCGACACCGCCGAATATAATGCAGCCCAGCATGATATTGACCAGCGGCACCATACCGGCGAGCGGCATGAAGCTATCGTACAGGGCATTGGTCGCACCGCAGGCTGTGTCCGATGTGGTCACAGCCCACAATACGGAATCTGCGAGCCCGAAGCGGACTTCTTTGCCCTCCATATTGCCCTGTGCAGCGTCATATCCGGCGATTTGGGCGAGTGCAGGGTTGGGAACGGCCTCAGCCGAATAGGCCACTGCAAGACCGAAAACGAACATGATCCCCATGGCGCCGAAAACTGCATAGGCCTGCTTGCGGCGACCGATCATCCTCCCAAAGGCGTCGACGAGCGCTGCCGGTATCAGAAAGATCAGCAAATCTTCAATGAAGTTGGATAGTGGGGTCGGGTTTTCGAATGGATGAGCGCTGTTGGCATTGAAGAAACCGCCGCCGTTGGTCCCTAACTCCTTGATGGCCTCCTGAGAGGCAATTGGGCCAAGTGATATTGTTTGTAGACCGCCTTCTAAGGTTTTTGCCTGTACCGCACCGCCGATCGTTTGCGGCACGCCTTGCCACACCAGAACCAGTGCGGCGACAATCGCGATCGGGAGCAAGAGGTAAAGTATCCCTCGTGTCAGATCGACGTAGAAATTGCCGATCGTTTTCGTGCTCTTGCGCGCAAATCCGCGAATAAGCGCCACGGCAACGGCCAAGCCAGTGGCCGCGCTCAAGAAATTATGCACTGCCAGTGCGGTCATCTGGCTGAAGTAGCTCAGAGTATTTTCGCCGCTATAAGCCTGCCAGTTTGTATTGGTGTTGAAACTGACGGCGGTGTTCATCGCCAGATCCGGTGACACGGCTGGGAAATTCTGAGGATTGAGCGGCAAATAGTACTGAAACCGCAAAATCGCATAGGTGACGATGGTGCCGATCAATGCGAACAAGAGCAGATGCCCGGCATAGCTTTTCCAGCTTTGCTCGGAGTTCTGCTTTACGCCGCAAATAGCGTAAATTACCCGTTCGACGGGCTGCATGAGGGGACTGAGAAATGTTTTTTCGCCCGAGAATAGCGCGGCGATATAGCGGCCGAGCGGCTGCGTCGTCGCTAGAATTACCGCGGCATAAACAATGAATTGCAGATAGTCCGTAGTGTGCAATGTGATCCCTCTCGCTTCCCGATGCTCAGTTGGTCAAAAGCGTTCAGAGTGAACAAGGGCAAAGAGAAGGTAGGCGAGGAGACCTATGAAGGTCACGCCGCCTAAGATCATATCGAAGTTCATGATGAATCGACTCGCTAAAGGCGGCTGCAGGCATAGGAAAAAGCATAAATAGCCGCAAACAACACCAATAACCCTGCGACAAAGGCAAAATCGAGCATGCGAGCCTCCGGCGCCATGGAGCGCCAATCGAACGGATGATAGGCCCACTAAGTGTAAAGTCGCTAGTTCGAACTCATGTGGTCGGTGTAAAAAAACCGTAAAGATCGCGGAATCATGGCCTGTTTTCTCAGAGGCTTAGCAACGCCGATTAACGATATATACGATCCATCAGGCTGAGGAGTGTCTTTGCCAGGGCCGGACCCTGTTCCTCCTGCAAGAAATGTCCGGCTCCTGCAATCTCGAGTTTCGGTTGGCCGGCTGCGCCTCTCACCCGCGAGCGAAACACAGATTCCCATTGCTTCGTTGAGGGGTCACGATCGCTAAAAGCCGTAAGAAACGGCTTGGCGAATTTCTCGACTACATTCCAGGCGGTTTTGTTTTCAATAACACCGGGCATATCGGGTGCGATCGGAATGCAGCAGGTGATCTGCAGTGCCCCAGATTTGTAAGACGCGTCTGGAAATGGCGCATCATAAGCACGCAGGACATCCGCCGTCGGTCTTTCTATGCAGACCCCGGCGACGATCTCCGAGATTGGGAGGTCGCTTGAGGAACGGCAGGCCGCAACCCAATTCGAGATGATCTCTCCGGGCCAGCCATCTACCCCAAGTGGCGGAGCTTCGCAGGTGGGAAGAAGGGTATTGGCAGCGACAACCGCGTCGAAGCGATCCGGCATTTCGCTCAAAACCCTCAGCCCGATCGGGCCGCCCCAGTCCTGGCAGACGAGGGTGATTCTTCGTAAATCCTGAAGCTCGATAAAGATGCGTAGCCAGTCCACAAAGCTTTGATAGGTGTAGTCTGCACGGCTCGTCGGCTTGTCCGATCTGCCGAACCCGATGAAATCGGGTGCGATTGCACGATATCCTCCAGCTGCCACAAGTGGCACCATCTTTCGGTAGAGAAACGACCAGGTTGGCTCGCCATGAAGCATCAGCGCGATCGGAGCGTTACTTGGCCCCTCATCGACGAAATGCATCCTGAGTGGGCCAAGCTGCTCGTCGGGAATATTTTGGTAATGCGGCTGAAACGGATAATCGGGAAGATCGATAAATCGATCGTCGGGAGTCCTCAGTACCGTATTCAATACAGCCATTCGTCAGCCAGCCGATTGCGGATATTTCGCGATGACCGTTTCGGCATACCGCAGCATCGCCTTTTTCTTGATCTCCAACCGACTAAAATCGTCACCATGGTCGGTCCAATGCTGAATATCCCACGGCGAAGGAATCCAGGGACCGATGACGATAATATCTTCGATATCTATCGCTTTCGCGCCGGTCATCAGGCCTTCGCTGATCGGTTCGGCCGGCGCAAAGCAGATGGTGAAGTTCTTTTGCGGCAATCCGGCTGAACGACGCAGTGCGCGGATATATTCAGCCGCTTGCGTCATCCCTGAAAGCGTCATCGGCGTAGGAAGCCAGCCATCATTCAATGCGGCGCGGCGGATGGCGGGTTTGCTATCCCCGCCGCACCAAATCGGGATCGGCTCTTTGGGGGCCGGGCACATCAATGCATCAAAATTGAAGAATTCGCCGCGGTGGCTGACCTTTTCGCCGGTCCAGAGCGTCTTCATGGCGATAATGATTTCGTCCAGCCGGCGTCCCCGGCTTGGGAAATCCACTCCGGCCAAGTCGTATTCCTCTTTGATCCAACCCGCAGACAGTCCGCAGCGCACCCGACCTTCGTTGAAAACGGCGGTAGTGGCGACGGATTTTGCCGCTGTGAACGGGTCGCGTAAGGCGGCCAGATAGATGTTGGTCATCAGCTGGATTTTCTTGGTGACCGCTCCCATCGTAGCCAGAGTGACCCACGGGTCCGGCCAGGGTGTGTTTTCGGGCCAGAAGACTTCGCCATCGGGCGTGTAGGGATACTTGCTGTCGATCCGGGTGGGCATCACCAAGTGGTCGGCGCAGGTGATCCCGCCAAATCCCACTTCCTCAGCATATTTTGCAATTTCGACCAACTGGTCGACTTCCATCACCGACACAAGCGACAACCAAAACTTCATATTTAATGATTCCTGACAATTGGGTCTGTGGCGAAGGGAAGCTTAAATCTGCACATGCGAGGGGGAGACTTCCGCCCGTTCATAGCCATGCTTATAGAGCAACGTCCAGAACGCTCGAGCAGTCATTTGCTGATGGTTGCTGGGGCCTACGAGTATTTCGCTGATCGGCAGCCGATCCATGGCATCGGCGACGTCAATTTCGATATAAAGCGAAGTGTATTCGGGTTTGGCGATGGCGCTGATCCGCCTTGCGCCAACTGCGGTTTGGCTCGGGTTGCACAAAATAACGCGCCATTCGTCTTCATGCGCCAAGTCCGAGCGTTTCATCAACGCACCAAATAGCGCAAGTTCGCGAACTACATAGCGGACCAGGGCGTCTGCTGCCGCAGGGTTGCGCAATGTACTTTGGCTGCGTTTTTCGTATATCTTTTCAAGGAGTTCAAGTCCCCGGCTCATAATTGCTATCTTGGTGGCATCGTCGTAGCAGCAAGGCGCAAGCAGTGCGCCGCCGGTTTCGGCAGCCCGCACGATCCCGCTGGCGGGAAAGCCCAATGCGACGCCGTGTCCACGGGGGCTGACCGCTTTCCACTGGTGCGGGCAATCGCGCTCGCTGGTGAATGTAGCGATCCAGATATCGGGTGGAACATAGGCGCCAACTTGCGACAGATACTTGAAGATGGTCTCGATCAAGTTGGTGGTCACGCCGCCGGGATGCTCGCGTTGGCGAATTGACATTGCCTGACGAAAAAAATCGAGGCTGTGCTGCATATCGCGTCCGTCATCCAGATATAGGATGTTTGTTGCGCGCAGCTTTGCCTGTTCGAGAATTCCGACCGCCGCAGCTCCGTCGGTATAATGGTAAACCGGGTGTCTGAGTGGCCGCATCAGGGTGCTGAATTCCCTGCGGATATAATCCTGAACCTGCCGAACCGCATCGGCGTCGATGCCCGTAGATTCGGCCATCTTCCGTTACTCCCCTGTTGAGTTGCCTATCTAACACCTGAACAGGGGAATTTGACGAGCTTAATCAGGATCGTCGGTTTTGAGCATTGCCTTTAGTATGCGTTCGACATTTTTCATCAGGCTATTCCAGTCGCCTGATTTTGATTGGCGGAAGAGTTTTGCGCTGGGGTACCAGGGGCTGTCGTCTCGATCCAACAGCCAACGCCAATCGGGCACATAGGGTAACAGAACCCACAGTTCCCGCCCTATGGCCCCTGCCAGATGGGCGACACTGGTGTCGACGCTGATGACAATATCCATCAGTTCGCACAAGGCTGCGGTGTCCGTAAAATCCTCCAGCTGTTCGCCGAAATGCAGGATCTGCGGATTCAATTCCAGTGTTTTGCGGTCTGTGTCTCTGATGTCTTTTTGCAGGCTGATATATTGGAAGCCGCCTGGCAGATGTCCGACAATGTCGCTCAAAGGAATGCTGCGGCTGTTATCGTGCAAATGAGTCGGGCTGCCGCTCCAGGCCAGGCCGATGCGAGGTTGGATGCGTTCTCCCAGCATGTTGTTCCATTGCGCGACTTTTTCGGGGTCTGCACCGACATATCGGCCGGGTGAGGGGATCGTCTTTAGCTCTGTTTTGAAGGCCAGTGGCAGGCTCATCATGGGGCAATGGATGTCGAAGGTCGGTACAGGAGCGCCTTTGGCGATAACCTGGCTCACGCCGTCGAGCTTGCCGAGCAATCCGACCAGGGGTGTCGGCACTTCCAGAATAACGGTTGCGCCCAAATCCGCGACCGGTCTGGCATAGCGGCAGAACTGCAGCGTATCTCCCAACCCCTGCTCGCTGTGCAGCAAGATCGTCTTGCCCGCCAATGCCTCCTCGCCAAGCCAGAGC